>SKYD01000268.1 GCA_007128075.1 Thiorhodovibrio sp. | reverse complement strand
CTCTTAAGTCGCTACAAAAAAGAACGGATCGCATCATTTCATTTTTTCATCTGCCGAAAACGCAATACGCTTCATAAGGAAAAAAGCCGATGTCTGGATATCAAGTTAGTCGGCTATATAACACCACCGGGGGGCGCAACCGACCGCTTATCGACACCTGTTACACTATTGGCTTTATCATTCTGCGAGAAACAGATTCAAATGGCACAAGCAGTTGGAATTTTAGACCCATGTTGATCAAGTTCGACTGGGATCTAGGCAAAGATGAACGCAATCAACGCAAGCATGGTGTGCGCTTTTCGCTTGCGGCATCGGTCTTGTCAGATCCCTTGGCACTGACGCGTTACGATGATGAACACAGCGGATCGGAAGATCGCTGGGTGACTTTGGGCGAGGTCAATTGCTGGTTGTTGTCCATACTTGGCAAGCGGCGGAAGCAAGCGTTCAAGTTCGGCTGATTTCCGCACGCAGAGCCAACCGCCACGAAATGCAATCCTATCGAAACACCTAAGTGTAAACTCTGAGGGCTAACCATGAAAGACCACTATGATTTCTCAATGGCGGAGCGGGGCAAATTTTTTCATCCTGACATGAAACGACAGATTCCAATCTACCTTGAAAAAGATGTCGAGTGCCGTCTCGCCGAAATCGCCAACACCCAAGGTGTCTAGATCACGGAACTCGTCAATCACTTGCTGCGCCAAAATATCATGGACATGGCTAATTCGACTTAACCAGTAACCCGTCAGGCGGATTCGGAGCGTTAGCGACAATCCGCTATTTTCGGGACATGTCAGTATTGTTAAAGGATATTGCAATGTTGCGGGCTTGGCATTGCGGATAACCGCTTGATTTAGCAGCGCATTTTGATCAGGCACTTTCCTGAAAATAGCAGCAAAATCAGATACTTGCCTGCAAGATAACAAAGTAGAAGTAGTTACCTTTCATTAAAATTTCAAATTATAGAAAAAACGCAAATAATGACTGCATAGAGTATAGCTTCGGGGCAGACCTTGAAAAAAAACAGCCCCAGAGTATGAAACTCTTTGTAATTATGGCATCATTCAGTCTGTATCGACCTAAAAATTTGTCCGCAGTATTTTTTTATATGCGCTCGCCCTGGAACACTACCGACGGGTTTAAAACTGAGGCTTAGCGAGAGGCTCGGCCATGCAGCAATTCAGGGCTGACTTTTTGCAAAAAGCCCACTAAGAGCGCGGTGATGAGTCCTTCGAGTACCAGCACTGGCAGGTATGCCAGCATTAAGGCAGCCAGTGCTTGGCGTTCACGCTCGGCATCGATGGCCGCAGGCAGGAAACTGAGTGCCAGTCCAGCAAACAATAGCACTGAGAGTGCCACTGCACCCGCCCCGACAACAAAGCCCAGCACCCGCTCGCCGAGTTTTTGGAATTGACGCGGCAGCTTGCCAGCGAGACGAAACAGCGCGAAGGCCAGCAGTGCCGGCAGCCCCAAAATTACGCCATTGATGCCGATTGTGGTCACGCCACCATGACCGAACATGAGCGCCTGCAACGCCAGCCCGACTAAAATCGCTGGAAAGGCGAACCACCCCAAGAGCGCGCCCAAGAGGCCATTGAGTAGCAGATGAACACTGATTGGCGGTAAGGGGATCGCGATCAATGAGGCGACAAAAAACACTGCGGTGAGTAAAGCGGTGCGGGGTACCTCAGCACGCGGATCTGGGAATTGGCGAATTTGATACAGACAGAATCCCGCCACCGCAACACTAACCGCATACCCAGTGAGGGTCACAGCGGGTGGCAAAATCCCATCAGGAAGATGCATTAGCACCTCGCTGGCGATAAAAAAACAATGCGGTTCCGATCAGCCCCCACACCACCGCCAGCGCCATTAGCCACTGCTGGGTGCGGCTTAGATGATTGGTGCAGACGGTGATCTGGTGGCTTACTGTCTCCGTTGGTAGCACCGGAAGATTGAGCATGGCACCGTGACCAGCCTGGCGCACTTGCACCGCCCAGGTGCCTAGCTGTGCGGGATCAGGCACAAATTGAAAAACGCCGGCGTGATCGGTGGTGGCAGTCAGCCACGGGTGGGCGGGCTGCTCAGGAGCGTAGACGATCACCTGTGCCTCAGCCATCGGCTCACCAGTGTCATATTGCGCCTGCACCCGGATCCCAGGCACCACGGCTCCCTCGATTTGAGTGCCATGGCCGTTTGCTGCCGCTGCGGTCACAAGCAGTGTCGCATAGGCGGCTAATCGTATTGAACGCGGCAATGCCCTTCCCCAACATGCCCTAGATGCAGCGCCTGCACAGAAAAACGATGCTCAAGCTGGTCGTTGGCAAAGGCATCAAACCCAAGTGCTTGCTGATTCATCGACCCATCGGCGGGGCGGTCGGCGCGACCGAAAAGATGATCAAGATGGAAGGTCATCTCGACATCGGCAATCTCACCAGCAACGACGATCCCTTTGCGCTCATCGCCGACAAACTCGCCACAGTGATGAGTGATTCGATCAGTGGTTTGCAACTGAAATGGCAGCGTTTGCCCGTCACGGCTGGCGGTGCCAATCAATAGCATCGAGGCACCATTGAGCGGCGGCAAGTCCACGGGAGCCAGCGTCCAGGTCATGGCATTGTAATGGCCAGGTGTGGCCTCAACCTCAGCAATCAACACCCGGTGATCAGATGCCGCCTGCCCAACCAAATCCACCACCTGCACCTCGGGGAGTGAGACCTCGGCAATGACGGCCATTGGAGCCCCTTGTTGCGGATCATAGGGGGGATTGGTTTGATAGGCGCTGACCTGATCCAGCCCTACCCAAAGTTGCTCAAAGGTCAGTGCCCAGCCGTCTTTGGTGAGCTTGGGCGCTTGAAAACCTTCGGTCGCTAAATCCTCGCCTTGAACATAAAACTCTAGCGTTCCTGCCAGCAGCGGACTGCTGACCAAAGCCGTTGCCAGCAAAGTGCTGGTCAGCAGTGTGTTGGGATGAGTTGCGTTGCGCATCGGTGTTGGCTCCGTATTTAAATCAAAAATATCATACACCAAACACGAAGCTCAATCAATGCACGAACAATTAACAGTTTGAGCAATCGGGCATGTGTCGATCAATTCGCACTCCAAGTGTCTGCAATACCACTCCAGCGACCAAGCCACCAATCAACCCCCCCATGAGTCCAGCAGGAACGCCGGCGAGCAAGCGATTGACGGCGATGGCTTCGGTGCCTGGCATGGCCACGATGCCAACGGTGATCCAAATGCTCATGCCAATGATTGCTGCAATTAACGCCGCGACCAGAGGTGAGCCAATGCGTGCTATCCACGAGCCACCGCATGCCTCAACCAGCCATTGCACATTGAGCTGAAACAGCACCCCAACCAGTGCCACCACACCTGCTGCCTCAACAATAGGTGTCGAAGGTGTTGGTGTCAGGGTCAGCGCAATGGCGACAAACAGCCCAGCAGCCGTTCCAGCCAACAGCCCAGTCAGGGTTACACCAAGTGCGCCGGCATTGGCACGCGCTCCCCAGTCAAGCAGCATCCCGACCACAAGCCCGACGATGGCCGAAACGCCAGCAATATGCGCTAAATCAATGGCCTCATGGGCGAGCATCAGATAGCCAATCGATGCCAACACGCCAGCAGTGGCACCCACCAGCGCCACCGCCATCGCGCTATAAAACGCCGCCGTGGTCATGCCCGCGATACAGGCCGCCCCCACCAGCGCCTGCCAACCGCCAAATTGCATGCCATCTAATAGGGCGCGCAGTATGACAAACATCGCACCAAACAGCGCCCCCGCCAGCCCCCACACTAAAAGTGCAAGAAACTTGTTCACAGCCGAATCTTGGGAGCGAGTCATGGATGACGAGCGACCCGCCAGCAAGTGGCGTAACGAAGTGGAGCGCGAGCGCCTGCGCATTGCAATGCGTCGCGCACTGTTGTTTTAGGCGTATTCATCTTTGCATTTGCCCCGTATTAAATGAAAAAAGGGGTGCCGGTCTTTCCCGACTGTCAGCTCTTTCGAGCCACCCGAAGGCGTAATGGCCACCTCGCCAATGTTAGTGAGTGGTTTCGCGTGAACCGCACCGCCCATTGCCGCGCCCTGTGCTGTTTAACGGTTCACCGTAGAGTTTGGGGCTGGT
>SKYD01000102.1 GCA_007128075.1 Thiorhodovibrio sp. | reverse complement strand
GTTGAGCCTGCTTGTGCAGCGACCTGAGTGGCGGAAGCGGACATTTCTGTACTGGCAGAAGCCACTTGACTGACTTCTTCCGTTTGCTGTACTGCCATGCGTTGGCTAGACTCGCCTTGACGAACCAAGTCTGCGGTTGCAGCCGTCAAATCCGCAGCGGTCAGTGACACTTCGCTCAAAATCTGTTGCAGCGTGTTGGTGTAATCATTAAATGCAGAAAAAAGCGCGAATAACTCATCCTGATTTTGGCCGGTATCAAGTAGCAAGGTCAGGTCGTTTTTATTTTTACTCAGTTGCTCTACATTGCGGCTAATCAGGCTAACAATGTTTTTTTGTACCATCAGCGCCAAAACAATGCCCATGCCAACAATCAGTAACACCAGTAAGCCAATCAGTAAGCCGATGAATTGAGTCATTTGATCGACTCTGGCCAGCACAGTCTCTGGCGACTCGCCAAAGACATGCACGCCAATCAGACGACCAGCGTCATCTTTGATTTCTTGAATTGACGCAAACCACTGATCATTCAATATAAAGCCATCGGTCATCATGCGGGCGTGATCAAGGCTGCGCGCAAAAGCAACTTCCTGTGCTCCAAACCAGCGATCATTCGCGATCAGAAAATTACCGACTCGTGTGTTGTTTGCAACTCCCGGGGCTACATCAACGATGTCAGCAGGCAGCAAAAACACATAACGCCTGCCATCGGCTTCAAACCCTTGTCGAATGCCATCAAATCCCATGGCGACTTCCAACGCACCAAGATACTGCTGCTCTCTGAACATGGGGGCCAACGCACGGATTGTTAAACCAGAGCGCCCGACTTCGGTTGCATCAGAAAACGGTCTGCGCTCGTTTAGCATACGAGTGACCGTGGGCCTGAAAGTAATGTCGTCATCAAAAAAATCACGAGACCAGCTACGCAGCCAAGTGCGCCCGTCTGCTGTATGAATGTGCATATTCACAGTGCCGGTTTGTAAATCAGCATAAAAGCGTTCGCCTAATTCATTTGCACGCTGAAATGCCAAATCACGGTCACCCTCAAGCAACGCATTTTGATAGATAGGACTGCCGGCAAGGGTCATCGCCAAACCCAGCCCAAACTCTTGTTTTGCCTGAAGCCGTTCTTGAAAAATGTGATTGAGTGCGACAGAGCGCTCAGCAATCGCCTGATTGACCAGTCCTTGGCGCAAATAAACAACGAACCCTAGACTGATCAGCAAAAATACAATGCCAGTCAGGCTTAAATTGAGGATCAAGCGATTTCTTAAAGTTAGCTTTTTTAGCATGGTGGGTAGTTTTCTTAAGTGTCAAGAAACGGTAATTTGAGCTTAAATTATTTCGAAAAAATAATCTATAGCCATTTGATCAGGGCGGTTCGCGAACCGCCCCGACGATTAAATGTCTGGAAAACAGAGTGAATGGCTATAGAAACAGTCAGTTTAAATTTAACATTTTACCCCACCCATTGGCTTAGTGCCTGTCCTAATGATTCAATATCAATGGGTTTGGTCAGAAAGCCATTCATCCCCGCTTGCAAACAGATTTCGCGTTCGTGGGCGATGGCATCAGCGGTTAGGGCGAGAATCGGGATCTGTGGATTAAGTGCCGCGCTCTGTTCGCCGCGAATCGCCACGGTCGCCTCATAGCCGTCCATGACTGGCATCCGCAAATCCATCAACACCAAATCAAACGGCTGTTGTGCCAATGCCGCCAGTGCTTCCTTGCCATTGTTGACCATGGTCGCCTGATAGCCGAGTTTACGCAGGATGCCTCTGAGCACAATTTGATTGGTCATCTCATCCTCAGCGACAAGGATTCGAGCATCCTTGGGGGCAACGGGCTTGGGGGTCACAGGCTGAGTCGATGGCATCGTCGTCTCGGTCGTCATAGCGGTCTCCAAAATGCGCGCCAACTGCGCGGTACGAATCGGTTTTGGCAAATAGGCATCAATGGCCAAATCGTGCAACGCCGCACGCGGTGCTGTGGTTGGGGTCATCATCAGGATGCGCAGCCCACCTAGACGGGGTTCTTGACGCAAATCGCGTACCAACTGCGCCCCATCAAGTTGCGGCATGTAACGATCAATCAACGCTAGATCAAAGGGGCCTGCGCTGAGGGCGAGTGCCAACGCCTGGGTTGGGTCATCACAACTGGTGACTTGCAAACCAAGTGTTTCCAAACTGCGCTGCAACGCGGCGCGTTGGGTGGCATTGTCCTCAACCAACAAGATGCTCCGGTGCTGTAACACTGCCGCAATCGGCGCAGTGGGACGCTCGGCGTTGGTTTCAAACAGGGCATCAAAATAAAATCGGCTGCCAGTTCCTGGCTGACTTTCCAGTTGCAATTCACCCTGCATCAGCTCCACCAACTGACGGGCAATGGTCAGCCCCAATCCTGTGCCACCATAACGCCGCGTGGTCGAGGCATCCGCCTGGGTGAAGGCATTAAACAGCGCGGCATGACGCTCGGGCGGAATCCCAATCCCCGTATCGCGCACACTAAAAAACAGCCGCCGCTGATCAGGCGGTGTTGGCGCGGCAGCGAGGGTGACAGTCAGCACCACCTCGCCCTGCTCAGTAAATTTCACCGCGTTGGTGATTAAGTTCAACAAAACTTGCCGCAGGCGCGTTGCATCGCCCTTTAGCCACTGCGGCACCTCAGCAGCGACCTCGGTCATTAGCTCCAGCCCCTTGGCTTCGGCCTGCTGGGCTAAGATCAACACCACATCATCAATCAGTTGACGCACTTCAAAGGGATGGTACTCAAGCGTGAGCTGTCCTGCCTCAATTTTAGAAAAATCAAGAATATCATTGATCAGCGCCAGCAGCGTTGTCCCCGCGCCGCGGGCGATTTCGGTTTGCTGGCGTTGTTCATCGCTTAATTTGGTTTCTAATAACAAATCGTTCATGCCGATGATGGCATTGAGCGGGGTGCGGATCTCATGGCTCATGTTGGCGAGAAACTGGCTTTTGGCCTGATTTGCCGCCTCTGCTGCTGCACGCAAAGACACATTGCGATCCGCCCATTCTTGGACACGCTGTTGGCGCCACCAGCTATTGAACATCAACGCCAGCAGGACAATAAACAGCAGAAAACCCGCGCTAATCACGCCTAAGCGTTTCCAATATTCGTAATAGATCGCCTGATGCGGGGCTTGGGTCACCACAACCCAGGGCGAATCGGCAATCGGTGCAAAATACACGATATATTTTTCGTTTTCAGTGATTTGCGCCATATATGTGCTGCTGTCAATGGTGGTGACCAATTCGCGGTAAGCACTGACCAACCGCTCGGTGCTAATCATCGGGGCATCGCTGTGCTGCGAACGGATGCTGCGAACCGCCGCGCCGTTTATTTGCAACAGCAGCGCCTGTTTTTGGGCAATAAAAAACGGCCAATCGTCGAGCAGTGCCACCAAAAACGGCTCTGGCTCGATCAAAAACTGCAACTGCCCGACGCTGCGCCCCTGATCTAGCAGCGGAACGCTGAGGCTCAGATAATCACTTTGTTCGCCCCCAGGCTTGAGCGGGGATAACTGGACTTGATTGAGATTCGGCACTGGCGTTGCCAATAATGCCACCGTGCCGGGGGTCGCTGAAGCAGCTTCGTGTTCCAGTACCACCTGGCCATCAGCAGCAAACAGCCGCACCGCCGAATAGCCGTAAGCATCCAGCGTCATGTGCAATTTGGCGTGTAATTCGGTTAGAAAGTAGGGCGCGGCACTTGGATCCGCCTGCCACCGTGCCAGCGCACTCGGCAGCCCCTGGGTGAAGGTCTGACCATCGGCAAGACGCTCGTGCCGCCATTGCGCAATCACCTGAGCATGACGCTGTGCCAAAATATCGAGTTGGGTAAGCACATTGGAGCGCGTGTTTTGCAACTCATCAATGGCAAAGACAAACAGCCCAATAGCCGATAACAACAGGACAGCAAAAATGCGCTGCCCAGCAGAAAGGTGCGGCATAAATTAACCTATTTTGTGTTCAATTTGTGCATTTTGGTGAAAAAAATAGGCGCCGAGCAAATCAGCAGTGCCACCATCCCAATCATAAACCCGCCATTCTGGCTCGCGGAGGGAGGTGGGTGTTGGCTGCAAGTGACGATAATGGGCGCGGCGACCGATGACCCGATATTGAATCCGCTCTAACTGTTGATCTGCTGTATAGCGGACAAGCTCCAGCGTGCGATCAACCAACAGCCGCGCATTGTCACCATCGAGCTGTGGATGATCAAAAGGCGGCGCAGCGGCCCACTCTTCTAAAACAGCGGCAATATCATGGCTGCTCGCACTGCCATGGCCGCGCTCAAGCGCCTCACGAATCGCCGAGCGATAGCACAACATCGCCCCCTCTTCGATTGAGACCGGCACAAAACACCAGCGTTCTGGAACTGGCAACCGCCAGACTGCTAGATAAGCGCGCAACCGCTCGCAGTATAAGGGAGCTGGCAAAAAGGTTGCTAAACCATGGGCATACCAGCGCGCCACCTCAAGCGCGCTGACACCATGCGGCAGCAGAGCCGGCTCAGGACAATCCTCATCAAACCAAGTTGTTTCAATAGACAAGGTTGCAAAAGATCCTTAGGACATTTTTGAGAATAGCGACTAGTATAATGTGAATTAAGAACCAGCCCGTCAACAATTCCAGAAAAATCGTCAAAGCTTTTCAGGCAATGTTAAGCATTAACTTTTAAGATGGGTTGGGCGCGATGAGATTGGTGTATAGTCTTTTCACACTTTATTTAGCGAGGTCAAGCGGTAATGAGCGACTATGTCCGTTGGTTAAGCGAGTTAGGAATGCACGATGTGCCCGTGGTTGGCGGCAAAAATGCCTCACTGGGTGAGATGATTCAGCATTTAACTGGATTAGGGGTGCAGGTGCCAGGTGGATTTGCCACCACTGCCCAAGCCTACCGTGATTTTCTCGCCATCAGCGGCTTAGATGCACGCATTGCCGAGGCACTCAGTGACCTCGATGTCGAGGACATTGCCGCCTTGAGTGAGGCGGGTCCTAAAATTCGCGGCTGGATTATCGACCAGCCGTTTCAGCCAGAACTGGATGCTGCCATCAACACCGCCTATGCCAAGCTCACCGCGCAGGCGGGCAATGCTGAATGCTCATGGGCGGTGCGCTCCTCGGCGACTGCGGAGGATTTGCCCGATGCCTCTTTTGCTGGTCAGCAAGAAACCTTTTTGAATGTTCAGGGGCTAGAGCAGATCAAGCTGCGGATCAAAGAGGTGTTTGCCTCGCTGTACAATGATCGCGCCATTTCTTATCGGGTGCATCAGGGTTTTACCCATGCCGAGGTCGCGCTGTCGGCTGGTGTGCAGCGCATGGTGCGCTCGGATCTTGCTGCCAGCGGGGTAATGTTCACTCTCGATACCGAGTCCGGCTTTCGTGATGCAGTGTTTATCACCGCCAGCTACGGGCTAGGTGAGATGGTGGTGCAGGGCGCGGTCAATCCCGATGAATTTTATGTTCACAAGCCGACGCTCGCCGCTGGTCGTTCGGCCATTTTGCGGCGCACTGTGGGCGATAAGGCACAGCGCATGATCTATTCTCCGCCTGGCAGCGACACCTTGGTGCAAATCGAGGCCGTCCCTGATGCGCAGCGCCAACAATTTTCGCTGACTGATGCTGAGATTGAGGCCTTAGCACGGCAGGCGATGCAGATTGAGGCGCACTATGGTCGCCCAATGGACATCGAATGGGCAAAAGATGGCCACGACAATCAGCTCTATATCGTTCAGGCGCGTCCTGAAACCGTGCAAAGCCGCTCGGGGCAGGTCATCGAGCGCTATCAGCTCAAGCAATCGGGGCAAGTGCTGGCAAGCGGGCGCAGCATTGGCAATCGCATCGGCGCTGGCAAGGCACGGGTGGTTGAATCGCTCAAAGACATGGAGCAAGTCCAGCCTGGCGATGTGCTGGTCACTGACATGACCGACCCCGATTGGGAGCCGGTGATGAAACGGGCAGCGGCGATTGTCACCAATCGTGGGGGGCGCACCTGCTTTTCAGGTGACACCATGCTGCTGACCAATCAAGGCTTTCTTTCGTTTGCTCAGGTGCATGAGCGCGGACATGAGGGCTTGAGTGTTCCGGCGCTCAACCGTGAAACCCTCAAAATCGAGTGGAAGCCGGTGCTGGCGACCATGTGTCAAGAAGCTAACACCATCGGGGTCGAGATTTCGCAAACCGGAACGATGCAAGGCAACACCCTGCATCTAACACCGGATCACAAAATGCTTAATCTGCGCGATGCCCGATTGGTGGACACCACGATTGAGAACATGTTGGCTCAGGATGATGCTGTGCTGTTGGCGCAAAAGCTTCCTGCGTTATCAACCTCAACCGACAAAGAACGCTCTCTCGCCTATCTGCTCGGTGGTTTGATGAGTGACGGTCATGTGCATCTATCGGCGACCCATGGTGAGGTGACTTTTATTCAGAAACCTACTGAGCTGAAAGCGCAATTCATCGCCCGTATGAACGATGCGTTGTTGGAAAATTATGGCAAAGCGTTCAAGGTATCGACCAAAAATGTCTCCCAAGGGATGATTCGCGGAGTTGCGGTGGTTGGTCAGGCGAATGCCTATCGCTGTTACTCAAAATCAATTGCCACTGCACTAAGCCACGAAGAAAACACGATCGTCACCACCTTACTCAAAAGCGACAGCGAACTCGCCTGTCATTTTCTGGCTGGGCTGATTGACGGCGATGGTTCTTTCAACAAGGGGCGTGTCAATCTTTATGTCTCTGATCAAGAGACGCTGCAAGCGGTGATGGTTGCCTGTCTGCGGCTGGGCACGGTGCCCCAGGTCACGGTCAATCGCACCATTTACAATGTACAGATCGTCGAGCAATTGGATCGCATTGGGCGCTATACCCAGCGTGTGAAATGCCGTGATGAGCGCCAGGTCGGCAGCCGATTTTTTAATGCCCGTCAACTGTTTGGTGTAACACCGCAACTTGGCTCCGACATCAACAACCGTGCCCGCAGAAATTTGTTGATCGATGAGCGGGCACTTGCTGAGTCCAGCACACAACTTCCAAAGCCACTGAGCGATGCAGTACAGCATCTGCTGGCATCCGATGTGCGCCAAGTACGGGTTCAATCCTGTGGCAAGGAAACCAGCCAATTGGTGTATAATATCACTGTCGCCGATCATCACAATTATATTGTGTTTAGCGAACGCTATAGCCCGGTCTTGGTGAACAATTGCCACGCAGCGATTATTGCTCGTGAACTTGGCGTGCCAGCGGTGGTGGGTTGCAATGATGCCACGGATCGAATCAGTGATGGGGCGGAGGTCACGGTGTCCTGTGCTGAGGGCGACACTGGGTTTATCTATCAGGGGTTGCTACCCTTTGAGCACAAAAAAGTGGCGCTGGATACCATGCCCGAGGCACCGGTCAAGGTGATGATGAATGTCGGCAATCCCGAACGCGCCTTTGCTTTTGCTGGGTTGCCTCATGCTGGGGTTGGGCTGGCGCGGCTGGAATTTATCATCAACAACACCATCGGCATTCACCCTAAGGCACTGCTTGAATATGACCAACTCCCCGCCGAGCTACGCGACCAGATCGCCCCGCGCATTGCCGCCTATCCAAGTCCCCGCGATTTTTATGTGATGCGACTTGCCGAGGGCATTGCCACCTTGGCTGCTGCCTTTGCGCCTGAGCCGGTGATCGTACGCATGTCCGATTTTAAATCCAATGAATACGCCAATCTGATCGCTGGCCCACGCTACGAGCCGCATGAAGAAAACCCGATGATTGGTTTTCGTGGTGCTGGGCGCTACATTGCCCCCGATTTCAAGGCCTGTTTTGAGATGGAATGCGAGGCGCTGCGTTATGTGCGTGAGACCATGGGGCTTGACAATGTGCAGATTATGATCCCCTTTGTGCGTACTCTGGGGCAGGCACAAGCGGTGACTGAGGCGCTGGCTGAACAAGGGCTCAAGCGCGGCGATCAGGGCTTGAAGCTGATTATGATGTGTGAGATTCCCTCCAATGCGGTGTTAGCCGAGGAATTTTTGCACTATTTTGATGGCTTCTCGATTGGCTCGAATGACATGACCCAGCTCACCCTGGGGCTGGATCGTGATTCCAGTCTGGTCGCCGAGGCGTTTGATGAGCGCGATCCAGCGGTCAAAAAGATGCTGGAGCTGGCGATCAGTGCCTGTCGCAAGCAGGGCAAATATGTTGGCATCTGTGGACAAGGCCCATCTGATCATCCTGATTTTGCTGACTGGCTGGTTAAGCAAGGGATTAGCAGCGTTTCACTCAATCCCGACACCGTGATTGATACTTGGCTTTATCTGGCGGAATGCAATTGTTGAAAAAACCGTTGCTCGCGTAGGGGCGGTTCGCGAACCGCTCCGACTCCCCCCTATGCACACTGATTCTCTGTTTTATCGCCTGTTCAAACAACGCCCCCGTTTTGGCGTGGACACAACGAACCCCAACAGCCGTGGTACGCGCTGATCATCTATCCTAATCAATCCGTGGAAAGACCACCCACCCCAGCGTTTCAACCTTACACCCAACTGCCGCAAATCCGGCACATCTATCTGGATCGCTACCAGAGTCTGCCCAGCGATGCGCCACTGAGCTTACAATGGCTGCAATTAATTGTTGTGGATGGAATCGAAGCCACCATTGAGCAGGTCAAACAATTTCATCAAGCCCATCAGCCGCTCGAATTAAATGATCTGGATCTACTCGAAACCATTGTGAGCTATAAGCTCCCGCAACTGACAGCCGAGGACATCAAAGCCATGTTAAACCTTGCAGATGCTGATCTTAAACAAAGCCGGTTTTATCAAGACATTGCGCGGATTGAGGGGGAAAAAGGTGAACAACGCGGTAAGCAACAGGGGGAACAAATCGGCAAGGCAAACATGTTGCTGACACAAATCACCTTCAAATTTGGCAAGCCATCACAAGCCGTGGTCAAGCGTGTCAAAAACGCTGAGGTTGAACAATTAGATTCGTGGAGTCGGCGGATTTTAACCGCCAATTCGGTGGCGGAGTTGTTCGCATAGGACACTGATCGATATCAGGCATGAATTTAACACCACAACAGACCCCGCCGCAGGATGTCAAATTGCGCTTAACGCCGCCGATTGCCCTGCGCTTCGCGCTGCCCAAGGCACTGCGCAAACGCGGGCTGGGGCTGTTTAAGGAAGACGATGCCGCCTTGTTGCAACGGGCGCTCAATCAAGGCGGGGCAGCGACGCTGTTGCAGCAGGCATGGACGATTCTTCGCATCAACAATCACACCCAAATCAGTGCGGCACGCCGCTTGCGTGACACTGAAAGTTTTTCTGCGATTATCTGGCCGCAGGCGGTGAAGGTGGTTGAGCACTGCGCCCGTGATCCGCATGGTGTGCCCGAATCGCGCCAGCAACAGGGCTTTTTTGAGCTGCTTGATCGGGTGGTGTTTGGGCTGATTACTGCCTATCAGTTGTCTTTGGTTGAGGATGCCAATGCCGAACGACCGTGGACGGCAGCCCACAGCGAGCGCGTGCAGCTTGGAGCTTTTCGTGTGCTGGAATGGATTCGGCTTCAGCAGCGGCTGCGCGCCCTGCGTTATCGACTGCTCGCAGTTGGCATCTGGCAGATCACCAACAATCTGTTTTTTGCCCTTGCCGCCGAGGGGCTAGACCATCAACCTCAGACTGCACTCGCCCATGATCCCTATCTGACCGATGCCGAGGGCAAGACCAGCATCCGCGCCCTCTATCTTTCAATTCAAGGGCTGGCGCTGTTTGATCTGTCTTGTTGGCCAAGACGCCAGCAAGCGTTTGTTGATTATTATCGCACTCAAATTGATGATGGAATCCGGCTGTTGAATGATGCCACCGAGGCGCGAGGGCCGGATGTGCGCTTCACCCATGCTTATTATGACGCACCCGCCAGCGTCATCCCGATCAATCGCACTGCCGCGGCTGCTGTGCTCGATTGCACCCGACTTGCTGAGACTATTCGTGCTGATCAGCACACCCTTGCCAGTCAGCGGCAGCGCAGTCCCGCCCGGCTCGAACCCCTGCCAGCCAATCAACGCCGAGCGGCGGTGCGACTGATGGTACGCGATCTCGATGATGGCTATGTGCTCGATGAACCTGCATCGAGCGGCATTGAGGTCACAGAGGCACGAATTAAGGTAGGAATGCAGGAGGTGCGTGACCATTTACGCAAAGTTTTTTCACGACAAAAATTATTGCGCGAACGGCCATTGTCCACCGAATTGTTTGCCGGTCCTCAAGCAGCACCGGCGGAACCGCCACGCAGCACCTGGCAAGTCATTGATGACAGCGGACAGCATGTTCGGCTCCGCTTAACCGAGCGTTGGCAAGGCGCACCGCTGTTGATTGGCAACCTGGTCGCCTATGGATTGGGAGCAAGTGGGATGCGCAGCCCAGTGTTGGGCAAAATCACCCGGCTGCTGCTTACCCAAGACGATACGCTGATCTTAACGCTGCAAACCGTTGCCGATTTTGGTGCGCTGATTCGTCTTGATTCACCCACGGTGCGCAAGGATTCTCTACTCAATGAACAGGCACTGCCCTGTTTGCTGGTGCATCATCAAGACCTGGGGTGGGGCATCATCAGCCCGCATCACACCCGCTTTGGTGAAGGCGATGCGGTTGTGGTTCGCACCAAACGGCTGATGGTGCCAGCTCGGCTGCGCAACCTGCGCGATGCAACCCCAGAATTTTTGCTGTTTCAAATCGATGACCCCGAGCAACGCTTAGGCACCCCGACCTATCCACATGCCCGTAAACGCAACCCCAATACCCAAGCCACCAATTCGCTATGAAATTCACACGAATTAATGATGCCGCCACGCCGTTGATCGATGGCTATGATCTGCACAGCATCCGCATCGGCGATCAAAACTATTCCCAAAGTCTGCGACTGACTCCCGATCAGGCACCGCAGCGTTGGGAAGTGGCTTCGCTGTCAATGCTGACCACAGCACAGCTTGATCTATTGGTGATCAACGCGCCTGAGCTATTGCTGATCGGCACAGGAGGCGACAATGCAGTGTTGGAATTTGCACTCTATGCACGCTTGACCAGCTATGGCATTGGCTTTGAGCTGATGGACACTGGCGCCGCCTGCCGCACCTACAATCTGTTGGTGAGTGAAGGCCGCCGCGTGGCAGCGGGGCTGATTGTCGAATCAGCAGCGAGCTGTTGACTTATTGTCACTGACTGCCTGCTGTTCGACCAGTTCGCACAGTATGTGACCAATCAGCATGTGCGCTTCTTGGATTCTGGCGGTATCGCGTGATGGCACATGCAAACACAGATCGCAGCATTCGGCGAGTTGTTCACCATCCACTCCGGTCAATCCTACACGATACACACCTAAATCAGCGGCGCGTTGCATTGCGTTTAAAACATTCTGACTGCGCCCCGAAGTGGACAGCCCAATGAGCAGGTCTCCTGGTCGGCACAGTGCCTCAACCTGACGGGCAAAGATGGCATCAAAACCATAATCGTTGGCCACCGAGGTCAGGATCGCGCTGTCGGTGGTGAGGGCGACCGAAGCCAGCCCGGTGCGCTCGCAGGCAAAGCGACCGACAAATTCTGCTGCCAGATGCTGGCTATCGGTGGCACTGCCCCCATTGCCCATCCAATAAATACAGCCCCCGTTGCGAAGTGTATCCCACGCCCGTTGTGCCAAAGCGTCGATCTTTGAAGACAGCGGAGCCAAGCCAAGAGTGACCTTAAGATGGTGTTTTAGTATGCTGGCGATGATTTTGTGCATCATTTTTAACGGTAGAAGCGATCTGAGGTTTTGCTGCCCAATGCGGCATTGAGAATGCCGCGCAGGATATTCAATTCGGTGCGGTCCGGGCGGGCGCGCAAAAATAAACGCCGCAACCGCCGCTCCAGCTTATGCGATTGCTCAGGATTGGCAAAGCCGAGCGCGACCAAGGTCTGCTGCAAATGATTAAAAAAGCCGTCCAGCGCTTCAGCCCCGGCAACATCTGGACGCAGATCATCGGCAGGTGGCAGCGCATCTGCTAGCCAAGCGCGGCGAATTTCATAAGCAAAAAGCTGGGCGGCAGCACCCAGATTGAGCGAGCTAAACTCTGGATTGGCAGGAATCCGTGTTAGATAATGGCAATGGGCTAATTCATCATTGCTCAGACCAGAGCTTTCACGCCCAAACACCAGCGCGACCTCTCCGACCGCGGCCTCGGCCAATAGCCGCTTGGCTGCATCCTCCGGGCTTAGTTCTGGCCAGCTTAGATGTCGGGGGCGGGCGCTGGAGCCAATCACCAGCCGACTGTTGCCAAGCGCGGCGGCAAGGTCCTCGTAGTGCCCCGCCTGATGCAGCAGCTCATCAGCACCAGCGGCGCGTGCTAGCGCCTGGGCATCGGGGAGATGCCGTGGGCGCACCAGTGCCAGCTTGGACAGCCCCATGGTTTTCATCGCCCGCGCCACCGCGCCCTGGTTGCCGCTTAAACTGGTTTCAACCAGCACAAAGCGGATGCGTGACAACAAGCAAATATCGTGTTCAGTCATAGCTCAGTGCGCAAAAATTGGCATTTTGATTGCGGTTAGGGTATCGTTTCAACGATGGATCCAATGCTTCATATCGCGATTCGCGCCGCACGCAGCGCGGGTCGTATCATTATGCGTGCGTATGATCGGCGCGATGAGCTGGTGGTTACCAGCAAACAGCGTAATGATTTTGTCAGCGAGGTGGATCAAGCTGCCGAGGCAGCCATTATCCACGAATTGCACAGCAAATTCCCGCATCACGCCATTCTCGCCGAAGAAAGCGGCAAACAAGACGGCAATGAATTTGAGTGGATGATCGATCCTCTGGATGGTACCACGAATTATCTGCACGGCTTCCCGCAATTTGCGATCTCGATTGGGCTGCGTTATCGCGGTCAAATGCAACAAGCGGTGGTCTATGACCCGTTGCGCGAGGAGCTATTCACCGCCAGCCGCGGTGGCGGGGCGCTGCTCAATGATCGCAAAATCCGCGTTGCCCAGCGCCGCGATCTTGATGGTGCCCTGATTGGCACTGGCATCCCATTTCGTGACCAAAGCCAATTGACAACCTACCTTAAAATGCTTGAGGTGATGGTCAAAGACACCGCCGGCATCCGCCGCCCAGGCTCCGCCGCGTTGGATTTTGCCTATGTTGCCGCCGGAAGGCTGGATGGTTTTTGGGAACTGGGGCTATTGCCCTGGGATTTCGCCGCTGGCGTGTTGCTGATTACCGAAGCCGGCGGAACCGTGACTGATCTTGCAGGTGGTGAGCGGTATTTTGAGACTGGCAATGTGGTCGCCGGCAATCTGCGGCTGCATCAAACGATGCTCAGACGACTCAAACCGCTGCTACACGAAGGGCTGCGTGCTTAGGTGCCTATTCGTTTCACTCGAACAGTGCGCTTAGCGCCTGGTGTGCGGCTGAATATCAGCAAAAAAAGCGTCAGCCTGTCATTGGGCAAGCGCGGGGTTGGGATCAATATCGGGCCGCGTGGAGTGTATGGGCGAGTTGGACTGCCGGGCACCGGGCTATCGTATCGTGAGCGGCTGGATCGTCCACGCACATCGACCGCTGCAACCGATGGCCGCGCTCAGCATGAGCAACAGATCGCCGAACTCAAACAACAGCTTGCTGATTTTGAACAGGAACAGCAGGCACTGTTATTGCCGCATCTGGCGACCCCTGCGCCAGCACTGGCGACCATGCCGCCCTTGCCACCGCAGCCATTTAGCCAGCCGCGTCCCATTGCACCCGAAGCGGACGCTGATCAGACCGAGTATCGGCTGGCGATGGGGCGTTGGCGGGCGGCTAAAGCGAATCACGAGACCGCACAGCAAACCCAGCGCCAGTTACACGCCAAGGTGCAGCACGGCGAGCCAGCAGCAATGGAACAGCAGCTTGAGTCAGCACTGGCGCGGATTGAGTGGCCACGCGAGACGCTGATCGATTTTCAATTTGTTGCCGATACCCTATATCTCGATGTTGATTTACCCGAGATTGAGGACATGCCGCAGGAGACGCTGGTGCTGCGCCAGCGCGAGGCTGAGTTGGTCACCCAGCCCAAGACTGCAACCGCAGTGCGCAAAGACTATATGCAGCATGTACACTCGATTGCGTTGCGCATCGTGGGCGAGGCGTTTGGGGTGTTGCCAACGCTCAGGCGCGTGGTGATCAGCGGCTACAGCCAACGCCGCAGCCGTGCTACGGGCGCGATAGAAGATGAGTATTTGTATTCAGCACGAATTGAGCGCAACGACTGGCAACGGATTGATTTTACTCAGTTATCGAAGATTGACCCGGTGGCTGCGCTGGATCGCTTTGAACTGCGCCGCAAGATGAGCGCAACTGGCGTTTTTCAACCCATCGCGCCGTTTGTTGCGGATTGATGTATGGTTGAGTGCTCGGGTAGTGTTCTTGATCTGTAGCCAATCATGTTTTATAGCCGTCGAACTTGATATCCGGACAGAAGAACCGCACCAGATGGAAATCGGCACCAGGGTCACAGTGCGGTAACCT
>SKYD01000144.1 GCA_007128075.1 Thiorhodovibrio sp. | reverse complement strand
TGACTCCAGGAACGCTGACTGTGAAGCTGGATGGCGAATGGTTTTATGTGCATTGGGTGCGGATGAAAGCAACAGATAGTGAGCAAGCAACTGCACGAATTGTTGCAGGCTTTGAGCGTTATCTGAAGGTGATGTATGATTGATCTGCTGATTTTGCTCGCCGCATTGTTGGTCAGTGTGGCGTTTGTGCTGGCGCTGTATCGCTTTTTTAAGGGACCATCCGCTGCTGATCGGGTCGTCGCCTTTGATACGCTAACCATTGTCTCGATCACTGGCATTGCCTTGATCGCGCTGCTCAATGAGCGCGGCATCTATCTTGATGTGGCGCTGGTTTATGCCCTGCTGTCTTTCTTAGGGGTGATCACCATCGCCCGCTATCTTGAAAATGGATTGTAATTGTTATGCCTGAATTGATTGGCAGCCTGATGCTCGTCGGCGGCGCGGTGTTTTTGTTGCTGGGCGGCGTGGGGCTGATTCGTATGCCCGATGTGCTCAACCGCATCCAAGCCGGTGCAAAAGCAGTAACCCTCGGCACCTTATTCACGCTGATCGGGATCGCGCTGATGCGTCCTGAATGGGCGCTGAAATTAGTGCTCATCGCGCTGTTTATTCTGTTTACCAATCCACTGTCGGCGCAGGTGTTGGCGCGTGCTGCCCACCGGCTTGGCGGGGCAACCGATGCCAAGCTCACCACAGTGGATCGACTGGCCGAAGATACTGCAAAGGCACAGCAATGAACGCGATTCTTTTATTATTAACCGCCTTGTTATGTGTTGCCATGCTGGTCACTGCCGTGACCGCGATCATGGTCAATAGCACCCCGATAGCGATCTTGGCCGCCGGGCTGATCAGTCTGCTGGCATCCGTCGTCTTTGTGTTGCTTGCCGCGCCCGATGTCGCCATGACCGAGGCAGCGATTGGCAGCGGACTGACAACATTTCTATTTTTCTTTGTCTTAGCGCGGGTGCGGGCGGGCAGTGAAGATGGAGGTGAGTTGTGATCCGGCGGCTGTTTGTTGTGCTGCTGCTGGCGGTACTCGGTGGGCTGTTTCTGGCTTTGCAGTTGGGCTATGTCCCCGATGCGCAATTAAACCAAACCGCTGCTTACTATGCCGAGCACGGGGCAGGCGAACTTGGTGCCGCCAATCTGGTGACCGCGATCATTGTCACCTATCGCGGGCTGGATACATTAGGCGAGGTCACGGTGTTATTTTTGGCCACCACCATCATCGGGCTGGTGTTGGCAACTGGACGCGCCACGATCAGCTCCGAGTCACGGCGCACTCAAGTTAGTGAATTGCTGACCACTGGCAGCCGCTTGTTAGCACCGCCAATTATGCTGCTTGGGGTCTATGTGTTTATCAATGGGCATCTGACTCCAGGTGGCGGTTTTCAAGGCGGGGCGATCTTGGCATCCAGTGCGCTGTTGCTGTTGCTTGCCGAGCCACTGCGCGATTTCAGTCACAGTCTGATTGCAACGGTTGAGGCGCTCTCGGGCAGCATTTATGTGTTGCTGGGGCTGTTTGGTTTGGTGTTTGCCGGCGGTTTTCTCGACAATCGCTTTTTGCCGCTGGGCACCTTTGGTGAGCTGTTCTCAGCCGGTGCGATTCCGCTGATTTATTCACTGATTGGGCTAAAAGTCGGGGCTGAATTTTCGTCGGTGCTGGTGCATCTGTCGGCAACTGACACCACCGAGGAGCAGCCATGACCACGCTGGCGATGACCACTGGATTTGTGTTGATTCTAATCGGTTTGTACGGGGCACTGACCAATCGCAATCTGTTGCGGATGATCGTGGGCTTCACCATTGCTGACACCGGCGTGCATATCGTGCTGGTCGCGGTGGGTGCTTTGCCCGGACGGACTGCGCCGATTCTCGATGCTGCGGTGCCACCTGCTGAGGCGTTGGCGCGGATTGTTGATCCCATCCCCCAGGCGTTGGTGCTCACCGCGATTGTCATCGGGCTGGGGGTGACTGCGCTGATGCTCGCTTATGCCTATCGCCTGTTTGTGCGTCGCGGCACTTTGGACATTGCTAAAATGACGGAACTCAAATGGTAAGCGCCATTTATCTGATTGCCACCGCGCTGGTTGCTGCATTTCTCTTAGGGCTGCTCAATGCCCAGCAACAGCGCCTTGCTTATGGAATCACCTTAGCCACGCTGGGTTTGATGAGTGCGATCTCAGCAAGCTGGCTGGCGGTGTTAATCGCCAACGGCGGCCAAGCGGTTGAGATTTACACCGCTGGTATCCGCCCACCCTTTGCGATCAATCTGCGCATGGGGCTGCCCGAGGCGGCCTCGACGCTGTTGATGAATCTCGTCGGATTCTTTGCCGCGCTGCAATTAAAAGAAGCTCTCCTCGCTCGCGGTCGGCAGGCAATGGCGGTGCTTTTGATCGCGGTGATGGCGTTCTCGGGGCTGGTATTGACCCGCGATCTGTTTAACCTGTTTGTTTTTGTGGAGCTGATCGTCATTGCCATCGGTGGGCTGATTCTGCTCACCGATGATGAGCGCGCCCTGGCTGCAGGCTTTAAGTATCTGGTGGTTTCACAACTGGTGACGGTGTTTTTGCTGCTCGGGATTATTTTTGCTTACCATGCCACCGGAACGCTGAATATCGACGGCATGGGCGGTCTGGTGCAAGGGCTGGCAAGCGGTGGCACCTTGGCATTTTTCCTGATTTTTGTTGCCCTGATTGCCGAGCTCAAACCCTTTCCCGCCAATGGCTGGGCGCTGGATCTTTATGAGTCCGCACATCCGGCAGTCTCGGCACTGTTTTCAGCCGGCGCGGGCACTGCTGCGCTGTTTGCGCTGGATAAATTGTTGCCTGTCGGTGGTGCGCTGTGGCTGCCCTTGACCACCGGCATCGGGATTCTAACCTTTGTTGCTGCCAATCTCTTGGCTCTGCCACAGACCAATGATCGGCGTTTGCTGGGCTATTCCTCGATTGGTCAGATCGGGCTGGTGCTCACGGTCTTAGGTCAGCGTGACATCCTCGGTGATCAAACCCTCTATGTCGCAGGTGGTCTGCTCTTTGCTCATGCCATTGCCAAGGCGGGGCTGTATTGGATCTCGGATCTGATTCCTGAGCGTCATTATTCTGCTTGGGCGCTGTTGCGTGCTCGCCCGTGGCTGCTGCTGGCGGTGATTAGCTTTTTTGCCATGCTGTTAGGTCTGCCGCCATTCCCGGGCTTTTATGCCAAATGGGAATTGGTGCATGTCTTAGCCGCGGCGGATCGCTTCAGCTTGCTGGCGCTGCTGCTCATCGCCACTTTGATTGAGGCAGGGTATCTGTTGCGCTGGTTTGGGGCAATCATCAAACAGCCGTCACCCTCTGCTGCGCCAGTCTGGGCGCGGTCACAACAGGCGGGCATCGTTGCCGCACTGGTGGCAAGCTGGCTGGTTGCCTTGATCTGGGGGGCTTTGTCACCGCAAAGCAATCTGTTGTCCTTGGTGCCATTGTTAGTCGCACTCGCCTTTGTCGCACTTGATGGGCTGCCCGCACGGCTGAAAAACACCCTGGCGATTGCTGTGCTGGTTGGCTATTTTCTGCTGACCTATGCCGACTACGATCCACTGCGGCTGATTTTTGCCACCATTTTCTTGGTCGGCGGCGCGGTGATCTTGCTTGCTAGTTACCATGTCGGCGGTCAACGCCGTGGGTTTTACCCTTCAGCGATGTTGATGTATGCCGGGCTGGGGCTGCTGATTCAGGCAACCGATAGCTTCAGCTTTTTTGCTGCTTGGGAATTGCTGACCATCGGCTCGTATTTTCTGATTCTGCGCGGCAAAGAATCGGAGCCACATGCCCTGTCCTATATTTTGTTTTCACTCGGCGGGGCGTTTCTGATTCTGGTTGGCTTTGCGCTGGCAGCGGAGGGCGGTTCCTCGGTGCTGCTTACTGCGCTGGGCGACATTGCCGCTCTGCCGATTGCGCCCTGGGTGTTTGCGCTGCTTGCCATTGGGTTTATGACCAAAACCGCTGCCATTGGGCTGCATATCTGGCTGCCCGGTGCCCATGCCGAGGCTGAAACCGATGTCTCGCCGATGGTCTCGGGCATCCTGCTCAAAGCTGGACTCTATGGGCTGATGGTGTTGATGCTTGCCCTGGGTCGCCAAGAGTTGTACGGCATTGATTTGGTCAATGTGATGTTATGGAT
>SKYD01000294.1 GCA_007128075.1 Thiorhodovibrio sp. | reverse complement strand
TTCGCATCTGCCCGAAATGTCAGGCGCAGAATGTGACCGCAGAATTGCCACAGCGCGACTATCGCTGTGCTGACTGTGGGCTGGAGCTGGCGCATCTGGATATGACCGCTCAAGGTGTGGTACGTGGGGTGATCTGCTGGCTGCGCCAGCCCGATGCGATTGTCAACGAACGTTATCGCATTGCCTCGGTGCTGGGCAAAGGCGGCTTTGGGGTGACCTATTTGGTCGATGATCTACGGCTGCATGGCAAGCGGCGGGCGCTGAAAGAAATCCCCGAGATTCTGTTTGATGAACACGAAACTCGGCTGCTGGGGCGGCTGAGTCATCCCGCAATTCCTGATATTACCGACCGTTTTAATGACAGCGGCATGGTGTGTCTGGTACTGGAATTTGGCGGCAGTCGCACCTTGCGCACCGAACAACAGCGCCGTGGTGGACGGATTCCTCTTTTTGTGCTCTTGCCTTGGATTCGCCAGCTCGGCGAGGCGATTGTTTATCTGCACAACCAAGACCCGCCAGTGATCCACCGCGATCTCAAACCCGACAACATTCTGCTCGATGACAATGATCGGGTGATGCTGATTGATTTTGGCATTGCCAAAGAGGCAGCGGCGGATACGGTCACTCGCACCCTGGGGCGGGCTGCCAGCCAGGGCTTTAGCCCACCGGAGCAGGTGCTCGGCACCGGCACCGATGAGCGTTCGGATGTATACAGTTTGGGCGCAATTGTGTATAATCTGCTCACTGGCACCATGCCGGCTGCTGCCTATGAGCGCGTCACCGGCGCGATGCTCGCCCCACTCAAGCAGGTGTTGCCCGAGATTCCGCCAGTGATTGATGCCGCCGTGCTGCAAGCGTTGGAGCTGAACATCAATCTGCGCCAGCCCTCGATAGCTGAATTTTTACAACCCTTTGAGCAACTGACCAGCAACACTGGCAGTGCTGCCACAGTGATGGCGGATCACGGGGTGATCTCCGAGCGGCTGGCGGCAAGTGCTGATCATGCAACACCAAGTGTGCGGCTGCCGTCGTTGCGATTAGATACCGGTGCAGCCGATGGCTCCGCACCGCCACCTGTTAGCCAAGGCAACAAAGCATGGGTATTCGGGCTTGCAGCGGCTGCCAGTCTGGTGCTCGTCGCTGCTGGCGCGGGAGCCTACTATTGGTGGTACCACATCCCAGAAACTCCAGAACTCACAACTGCCACAGTCGAAGAAGTGCCGTCTGCGCCGCCACCGACGACGCAAGAGCAAACAGCAGAGGCAACGGCGGCTGCCGCTGCAGTGTTGTCCGTCACTACCGATGCTGAGGAGACCAGTGCGCCAACTCAGAATCAGTTCGCCGCTGAGTCTCTGCCGAGCATTTTTTCCGATGAACAGCCAACCCCTGCGCCAGCGCCGCCGACCGCCTCATCAACTGCCGCAGTTCCCAGTGGCTCCCTGCTTGATCTGTTTGATAAACACCGCGCCACCCAAGCACCAGAACCAGAGCCGCCAAAGCCCGAGGAGCCAGTGGCAAAAGTTGAGGAGCCCAAGCCAGCACCTGCTCCACCGCAGCGCACGACAACCCCAAGCCGCCCACAGCCACAACGCGCCGCCGCTCCAAGTCGTCCTGCCCCACGCCCTGCTGCACAGACACCGCCACCACCTGCTGCCTCAGATTGGGGGTTTCAGTACAAAGGATCAGAACAGCGGAATTAAAACATGATCAAAAAAAGCACCTGTTACGAATGCGATGCCAACTGCCAGGTTGAAGTCACATTGGATTCTCACGGCGAGCCCGTGGCGATTCAAGGGCCGCCCGATTGTCCGCGCTGTGTAGCCCAACTCGACCGCCGCAATCATCCCGACCGCCTGCTCTATCCCTTAAAACGCAGCGGTCCACGCGGCAGCGGTCAGTTCACCCGCATCAGTTGGGATGAGGCACTGGATACCATCGCCCATCATCTGCAAGCGACCAAGGAGCAGCATGGCGCGTCGGCGGTGGCGTTTTTCGCCGGCTACACCAAGGAAGCCCGCCCGCAGTTGCAACGGCTGGCGCATGCTTTCGGCTCGCCGAATTATCTGACCGAGAGCGGCTGCTGTTTCTCGGCAACCTTGGTCGCTGAGAAGGTCACTTTCGGGGCGCGGATCAAAACCACCTCGACCGTGGTGTCTTCCAAAACCCGCTGCATTCTCAATTGGTCAACCAATCCGCGTGGCTCGATTCCACCTTTTGATGACCATCCGTTGTCGAATCGCAAGCCGGGGCAGGGGCTGATCGTGGTCGATCCGCGCCGCACCCCGCTTGCCGAACAAGCCGATGTGCATCTGCAATTGCGCCCCGGTACCGATGGGGCGCTGGCGCTGGGGTTTCATCATCTGATCTTCGCCAACGGCTGGCAGGATCAGGCGTTTCTGGATGAATGGTGCAGCGGCGTGGCGGAATTTCGCGATTATGTGCGCGATTTTACGCCCGAACGGGTCGCAGCGATCTGCGGCATCGTTGTCGAAGATTTGCAACGCGCCGTAGAAATCTATGTCAAAACCCGCCCGGCGCAAATCACGCTCTCGCCCACCGCGACGGTGCAGCACAGCAACGGTTTTCAGAATCATCGCGCCTTGATTCTGTTGCCAGCGGTCGCCGGTTATCTGGATGTCGAGGGCGGCAATCGCTTTTTTAGCACCAAGGTTGGGCCCAAGCCGATTGAATTGTTCGATGTCTGTCTCAATGAACTGCCGCCGCGCATCGGTGATGAGGTGTTTCCAATCTGGACACGCTATTGGCCAGCGGGACAGAGCATGTTATTGCCCAACTGCATTCTCGACAGCCAGCCGCAGCCGGTGCGCGCCCTGCTGGCGATGGGCATCAATACCGCCATGTGGCCAAATTCCAAGCGCATGGAGCAGGCACTCGGCGCACTGGATTTCTTTGCCGCCAGCGATTTTTTCCACAACGAAGCGACATTGCAAGCCGACATCGTGCTACCCGCTGCGACCAATTTGGAGCGCCCGGCGCTGATCGCCTATCCGGGCTGCGCCTATCAGGGCGAGTTGCGCTATCGCCATCCAGTGGTCAAACCGCGCGGCGAGGCGCGTCCCGATGGCGAGATGTTTTTACAACTCGGCGTGCGCTTAGGCATGGCGGAACAGTTTTGGCACGGCGATCTGGCGGCATCCTGGGCGGAGGCGGCCTCGGGGATTCCCGAGGAAGTGCGCGAGGAGATTTATCGCAATCCCGACGGGGTGACGGTTTATGCCGAGATCATCGAGGAGTTGGTCGAGCATGGCTTTCTCGATGCCGACCGCAGCTATCGTTTGAAGGGTATCAACACAAAAAGCGGCAAGGTTGAATTTGATGCCGCCGAACTCAAAGCCGCCGGTCATGACGGTCTGCCGATCTATCGCGAACCAGCAGAAAGCCCGCTTGCGACTCCTGATGTGTTCGCTGACTATCCGCTGGTGCTGACCAGCGGAGCGCGCAGCAAATTCGACACCCATTCGCAGCATCAGCGCATCGCTCGCATGAGGGAGGCGATTCCCGATCCACTGGTTGAAATTCACCCGCTAGATGCCGAGCCACGCGGGATTGTCGATGGCGAGACGGTCGAGATACGCTCATTGCGCGGTGCGGTGCGCATGGTCGCCAAGGTCACTGATCGGGTGAAACCCGGCGTGGTGCATTGTACTCACGGCTGGCGCGGTGCCAACATCAACGAACTCACCGATCATCGCACGCTGGATCCGATCAGCGGCTTTCCTGCGTTCAAATCGAGTCTATGTCAGGTGGCGCGGATCGACAAATTTTAAGAATTTATGGTTTGCGGCTGGGTCATCACGCGTCGGTCTTGAGCGCACGCAGTTTCGCAATCAGCTCCCGTTGTTCATCGCTTAACTGTGCGGATGCAAACAGCGCGTCAAGTTCAGTCAGCATGGTCGCCACTGTCCGTTGCAGCTCTTGATTGGATAAGGCCTGCTCCAGCCGTTGCGCTTCCTGTTCGCGGTTGACGATGGCCATGGCATTGGCGGTGCGTTGGGTTTGTTCAAGAATCCGTCGCCCCAGATCGCGCTCGTCTTGCATCTGTTGCATTTGTGCAGCCAGTGCCAGATGGGCGCTAACCCGTGCCAGCAATGCCGGTGGGTGAACAGGCTTGGTGACATAATCGACCGCGCCGACCTCAAAACCGC
>SKYD01000150.1 GCA_007128075.1 Thiorhodovibrio sp. | reverse complement strand
CCGGCTTTGTCTTGCAGCCAGAGGTCGATATTGGGATTGATCTTATGCCACAGCCACCAGATCACCGTTGCCAGTACAAGCCCTGACATTGCCAGCACAAATGGCAGCCCGTGCATTCCGTGCTCGATAAATGCCATCTGACCGTGCCAATGGGCGGCGAGATGATGCAGGCTGTCATGCTCAGGCAGCACAAAGATCGCCTCACCGAGCCAATTGTTGACCAATAATGGCTCGATGGTATACCAGCCGATCATCATCGACGGAATCGCCAATGCAATCAGCGGCGCGGTGACGACCCAAGGCGTTTCGTGCAGATGCGAACGGGTGTGTTCATCCATTCGTGGCTTGCCGTGGAATACCAGATAATACATACGGAAGCTATATAAGGCAGTGATGAATGCACCCAATGTCAACAGCACCCACGCCAGCGTTGAGCCAAAAGCGTGTGAATGGCGCACCGCTTCGATGATCGCGTCCTTAGAGAAAAAGCCCGAGAAGCCAGGAAATGCGATCAGTGCCAACGAGCCGATTAACGCCGTGATCCAGGTAATCGGCATTTTGTACCACAGCCCACCCATGTTGCGGATGTCCTGATCGTGGTGCATGGCGATGATCACCGAGCCAGCCGCCAAAAACAGCAACGCCTTGAAAAAGGCATGGGTCATCAGATGGAAAATGCCAGCGGCGTAAGCAGATGCGCCGAGGGCGGCGACCATATAGCCAAGCTGTGACAATGTGGAATAGGCGACCACGCGCTTGATGTCATTTTGCACCAATCCGATTAGACCCATAAAGAACGCGGTCAGTGCGCCAATAATCAACACAAAGGACAATGCGGCTGGCGAGAGTTCATACAATGGCGACATCCGCGCCACCATAAAGATGCCCGCCGTGACCATGGTGGCGGCATGAATTAAAGCGGAGATTGGAGTCGGGCCTTCCATTGAATCGGGCAGCCACACATGCAGTGGCACTTGGGCTGATTTGCCCATCGCCCCGATAAATAATAAAATACAGATCAATGTCAGCAGCGAAACTCCACCAAAAAGAGCAACTTGGGTATCAGCAAACTGCGGTGCCAGCGCAAACACTTGCGCATAGTCCATTGAATTAAAATACATCCCAATCGCGGCAATACCGAGAATAAATCCAAAATCACCGACGCGATTGACTAAAAAGGCTTTTAGATTGGCAAACACTGCTGATTCACGCGCTGCCCAAAAACCAATCAGCAGATAGGACACCAATCCCACTGCTTCCCAGCCAAAAAAGAGCTGGATGAAATTATTCGACATCACCAGCATCAGCATGGAAAAAGTAAACAGCGAGATATAACTAAAAAAACGCTGATAACTATTGGTTCCAGCCAGCGAGCCATGCGGCCAATTGTGCTCATCATCCGCCATATAGCCGATGGTGTAGATATGCACCATCAGCGAGACAAAAGTGACCACTGCCATCATCAGCGCGGTGAGGCGATCCACTAAAAAGCCAATTTCAAAACGGATGCCATCGGCGACCATCCAGGTATAGACCGCGCCGTTAAAACTCGAACGCTCTGCCCAGATAAAACCAGCCAACACCCACAATGACAGCAAACAAGAAAAGCCAACGCCAAGAATGGTGACCCAGTGCGCACCGCGCCGTCCGATCTTGCCACCCAAAAAACCGGCAATCAGCGCACCCAACAGCGGCGCAAGGACAATAGTAAGATAGACATTTCCCATGCGCTCAACCCTTTAGTAAATCAAGGTCATCAACATTGATGGTTTGGCGAGAACGAAACAGCACCACCAAAATCGCCAGTCCAATCGCCGCTTCAGCAGCAGCCACCGTGAGAATAAAAAACACGAAAATCTGCCCTGAAATGTCATTTAAATAATGCGAAAAAGCGACAAAATTAATATTCACCGCCAATAGCATCAATTCAATACACATTAAAAGAATAATGACATTTTTGCGATTTAAAAAAATGCCAGCGACCGCGATGACAAACATCAAGCCCGCAAGCAGAAGATAATCGGATAAAGCAATCATGCGTTGGATTCTCCGCCGTTGGTCTTGATACTGTATTCGGCTGGCTGTGGCAACTCACTGGGCATCTCAACCAAGCGCACGCGATCTGCACCTTTACGGACGCGCACCTGCTGTGCTGAATCCTGATATTTGGTATCCAACCGCCGACGCAAGGTCAGGCGGATCGCGGCAATGATTGCCACTAACAAAATCACCGCAGCGATCTCAAAAGGATACAAATAGGTGGTATACAACTGCATCCCAAGTTCTGCTGTATTGTTATAATCCGCAGGCTGCCCGACTGGTTTAGCAAACAACTCAAGCCCAAAATGATTCGAGCCTAACACTAAAAATAGATTGACTACCAATAGCCCGGTGACCACCAAGCCGAGCGGCAGATAGCGGATAAACTGAGCACGCATCGCGGCAATATCGATATCGAGCATCATTACCACGAATAAAAACAGCACCATCACCGCCCCGACATAAACCAGCACCAGCACAATGCCGAGAAATTCAGCCTCAATCAGTAGCCACAGCGCGGCAGTACTCACAAAGGTCAGCACCAAATAGAGCGCGGCATGGACTGGATTGCGCCGCGTAATCACCATGACAGATGCAAACAGAGCGATTGCTGCGAACAGATAGAATAAAAATTTCTCAAAGCCCATGTTTTGATGTTATCCAATTAATCTTTTGTTGAAAGTTCGGTGGCGGCAATGGTTTATGATCAGCCTGATATAAAGCAATCACATCATCAACAGCTTGACAAAGCTCTTCAAAAACTGCGCGTTCATCATCGCCATGACAGCCACCGAGCATTAAATCAGGACAACGCCCGATGTAACATTGGTCTTCATCTGACCATTCAATAATTTTTGCATAACCTTTAACGGTAGGGCGCATCAGCAGCTCGTGCCGCAGCAATTCGCGTCTCATATTGATCGCCAATGGCAAGCAATTGTGCTTTGGTCATCACATTATCGCCGCGATTCTCAAAGTGATATTCATAAATATCGGTCTCAACGATTGAATCCACCGGACAGGATTCCTCGCAAAAGCCGCAGTAAATACACTTGAATAAATCAATATCGTAGCGCGTGGTGCGTCTTGAGCCATCCTCACGCGGCTGGGATTCAATTGTAATCGCCAATGCTGGACAAACTGCTTCGCACAATTTGCAGGCAATGCAGCGTTCTTCTCCATTTGGATAACGCCGCAAGGCATGAAGCCCCCGAAAGCGCGGGGAAATCGGTGCTTTTTCTTCTGGATACTGAACTGTAAATTTGCGTTTGAAAAAATACTGTCCAGTGACATTTAAGCCTTTGAATAGCTCACCCAATGCCAGACTTTTTAGATAATCACGAGTGCGTGCAAGTAGCATGATCAATTCCCCGTTGCTCAATTCAGACCGCCGACCACCAGGGCGGAACTTCTAGCACCACACCAAGTGCAACGACCAAAATCCAGACAATGGTGATCGGGATAAAGACCTTCCAGCCTAAACGCATGATCTGATCGTAACGATAGCGCGGGAAGGTGGCACGCAACCAGAGAAAAATAAACATAAAAAAGAAGGTTTTTAGCAACAGCCAAACGATCCCTGGCACCCAGGAGAAAACGAATTCAAGCACAGGGATTCCCTGAAATGGGGACAGCCAGCCACCAAAAAACATCAGGCTGGTGAGCATAGCGATCAACACCATGTTAGCGTATTCGGCGAGGAAAAAGACCGCAAATGCCATCCCAGAATACTCAACATGAAATCCAGCAACGATCTCTGACTCACCCTCGGCGACATCAAATGGGGCACGGTTGGTTTCTGCCACCCCCGAGATATAATACACACCAAATAAGGGCAACAGCGGCAGCCAGAACCAGGTGAACACACTACCTTCTTGTGCGCTGACGATGGCACTGAGATTGAGACTTCCCGCAGCGACTAGCACCCCCACCAGCGCAAAGCCCATCGCAATCTCATAAGAAACAATCTGTGCGGCGGCACGCAAAGCACCGAGGAAAGCATATTTTGAATTAGATGCCCAGCCAGCGATGATAATTCCATACACCCCAAGCGAAGTCAGCGCCAACACATACAGCAGTCCGGCGTTAATGTCCGCCAACACCAAACCTGCATCAAATGGAATCACTGCCCAGGCT
>SKYD01000255.1 GCA_007128075.1 Thiorhodovibrio sp. | reverse complement strand
TCACGAATCGGCAAGGCCAGGGTTTTGAGCTGCCGCTCGATATCCGCCACCTGGGCATCATAAAGCCCCGCGTCACGCGCCTGCGCCACGGTGGCGAGAATTTTTTGATACAGCGGCTCGGCCTTGCGCAACGCGCCAGCACTGAAATGGGCATCGAGTCGCTTGAGTTGTTCGGGCGCGAGCTGGAGTTTGCGCTCGACCTGGCGGCGGTGACGGGCGCGACGACGCTCGTCCTGCTGTTGTTGCGGCGTTGGTGGTGGTGGCGGTTCAGGCTGCACCTTGGCAGGTGCAATCTGTTGTGGTTTAACCGCTGGCGCGGGCTGCTGCTCCACATCGTCGTGCAAAAATTGGCCGCGAAGCTGTTCAAAGCGGGCCTGTTGCAGCGGCTCCAGATAGTCTTTTAGCGTCTCCCATTCTTGCTCAATCTGAGAAAAATGCGCCCGATTGGCTGCTAGGTTGCGCTGGCGAAGCAGTCGCTCCAGATGCGCCTGCAATTCCGCGGCTCGCGCACGACATTTGAGCGGATAGGCCTCCTGCTGCGCCAGTGTGCGCAACTTTTCACGCGCCACTCGGTAAACTTTGGTGTCGCGCTTGCCAATGGTGCGGATGACGGTTTCAAGTTCTCTGCGTGTAGATATTTGCTCGATTGCATAGCTGCGATTGGCAGCAAGAGGATCTTCAACCGCGCTGCGTGCCCAGATCGGGCTATGATGAGGAAATTTATTGAGCGCGGCGCGACGCACCTCGGGGCTTCGCGCCTCTAGCACCAGATATTCCAACAGCGCGGCATCGGCAAGCGTTGTCAGTGTTTGCAAGGCATTCTCGGCCTGCGCTGGCGTGGCGGTCTCCAAAGCGCAGATGCGTTTGCGATAACGGGCGGTGGCAATATCGCGGGTGCCGGGATCATCGCTGTGTTCGGCGACCTGACGCAACAGCGCAAGATCATCAATCTGGCGACAGGCCTCGTGACGCGCCACAATCTCGGCATGATGGATCGCGGTTTTGACTAACTGTGCAGGGTCGGGCGCGGGGATCGGGGGAGGCGGCAAGACGGGATCAGGGGCGGTCTTGCTGAACAGTCGCTTGAAGATCATAGATCAAATACACATAAAAATCGCGGCTTAGCCACGCAAAAATTGATTATGCTGTTGTTCGTCACCCAAGGTCGACATCGGACCGTGGCCTGGAATAAACCGCACCTGCGCCCCCAAGGGCAGCAGCCGCTGATGAATCGAGCGCAGCAAGGTGGCATGATCGCCTTGCGGTAGATCGGTGCGTCCAATCGAGCGATAAAACAGCACATCACCAACCTGAGCCAGCGCACTGGCGCGATGAAAAAACACCACATGCCCGGGGGCGTGACCTGGACAATGTAGCACATCTAAGGTCTGCTCGCCAAAGGTCACACAGTCGCCGTCGTTGAGCCAGGCATCTGGGGTGAAGGGGGTTTGGTGTGGCAGCCCGAACATCTGCGCTTGCAGTGGCAGTGCATCCAGTAAGAACGCATCGTCCTGATGCGGGCCCTGAATTGGCACCTTGAGTGTTTTCGCCAGTGCCACCGCACCACCGACATGATCTAAATGACCATGGGTGAGCAACAACGCCACGGGCTTGGCATCAAGCCCAACAAGCCGCTGGGTGATGCGCTCTGGCTCGCCACCAGGATCAATCACCACAGCAGCATTGGTCTGTGGACAGAGCAAAATCGTGCAATTTTGCTCAAATAAGGTCACCGGGACGATAGCAAAGTTCATGGTTTTTTCTGATATTCACTCGTAGGGGCGGTAAACCGCCCCTACTGATGATCGTGGTGCTGTTCCCATGTTCGGATAATTTATCAAATGAGGCGCGGTAGCAATGGGATGACCTGCGAGGTGCAGGCTGTGGCAGGATCAATAAGCGCGTCCAGACAATATCAAAGTCGTGATCCATGGTCGGGCAAGATAATGTTAAGTTCCAGAATCTCCTGCTGCCCCTCTTGTTCGTAACTCACTGAGATCGCCTCTTCATCCACAGGAACATACTTACGGATCACCTCTAAAATTTCGCGCTCAAGGTGTTTGAGATAGGATGGCTGATCGCGGCCCATGCGGTCATGGGCGACGAGGATTTGTAACCGCTCCTTAGCGACCGAGGCAGAGCCTTGATTGCGTTGATTGATATTGTTGCGAAAATTTTGGAGCAACCCCATAACATTAGGCTCCCCCAAATATGCGACCTAAAAATCCTTTCTTCGCATCGATAAAACGCATTGGCAGTTCTCCTCCAAGATAGCGTGAAACTGTATCCTGATAAGCGCGCCCTGCATCTGATTGCTGATCGAGAATCACCGGAATGCCAGCATTGGATGCATTCAATACCGCCTGTGACTCGGGGATCACCCCGATCATTGGCAGCGACAGAATCTCCTGGACATCGGCAATACTCAGCATCTCCCCTCGGTTGACGCGCTCTGGTGAATAGCGGGTGAGCAGTAAATATTCGGTGATTGGCTCAACATCGGTCTCAGCACGGCGCGATTTGCTTGACAAAATCCCTAGCATACGATCAGCATCACGCACCGAGGATACTTCGGGATTGGTGACCACGATGGCATCATCGGCGTAGTACATCGCCATCATGGCACCATGCTCAATTCCCGCCGGTGAGTCACAGATCACATAATCATGATGACGCTTTAACTCATCGAGGACTTGCCCCACGCCGTCTTTGGTCAGTGCATCCTTATCGCGGGTTTGTGATGCTGGCAAGATATACAGTTTATCGCAGCGTTTATCACGAATCAACGCTTGGTTGAGCTTGGCATCTCCTTGAATCACATTGATAAAATCGTAAACGACTCGTCGTTCACAGCCCATAATCAGATCAAGGTTGCGCAGACCGACATCGAAATCAACCACCACGGTGCGATGACCGAGCAGCGCCAGCCCCATCCCCACTGCCGCTGCCGTTGTGGTTTTGCCGACTCCGCCTTTGCCTGAGGTGATAACAACAATTCTAGCCAATGAATAAATCCTCTTTGTGTACCAGCGTGGCACTAATCTAAATATATTTTATTGATAGTTGACACGAATCATCAAGCCTTACTTGAAATGAAATGTGCCGCAAGGTTGCGAGAGCGCGACAACTAAAATCGCTCAATTTTCAAAGTCTCTTGGTCGAGAAAAATCTGAACCCGTGCGCCTTTTAACTCGCTGGGTATGTTTTCACTCACACGATATTGACCAGCAATGGCGATCAGCTCTGCGTGCAAATGTTGACAAAAAATCCGCGCCTGCTCATTGCCCTTGATCCCAGCAAACACCCGCCCGCGCAGTGGACCATACACATGAATATTGCCATCGGCCATTAATTCAGCCCCTGAATTGACCGGACCGATGACAGTTAAATCCCCGCCTGCGGTATAGACCTTTTGTCCTGAACGCACTGGATGGGCAATGACTTTGGAGCCAACCTCGATGCTAGGCATCGCCGCGGCTGCCTCAATAGCCGCCGCTGGCGGTTCCTGTTCCTCGTGGCGTTGTTCGGGCTTGGCGCGTGGGCGGGTTTCACTCAATATTGCCAGCTCCATGGCTTTGGCAGCTTGTTGTTGCAGCGCATTGCCGCCACGCAGACCAATGGGCATCATGCCAACCGCCCGCAGCACCCCCACCAGCTCTGGAAAGCTGCCGATCTCCTGATCCTCTGGCAGCCCACTCAGATCAATCACCACCGGGGTGTGCAAAAAGAGGTCGGGCGCCTGTGCTATTTTTTCCTCAACCTGTAGTGCCAACTGATCAAGCGCGTTGTCGAGAAGCCGAATCAGCGGCAACGAAAATGTCGCCGCCTTGATTTCTAAGGCTTGTTTGGCTGCCTGTGCTGGCAAAATCTGAGAAGCTGTCATAGGAGCGAGTCATGGATGACGAGCGACCCGCCAGCGAGTCGCGTAACGAAGTGGAGCGCGAGCGCCTGCGCATTGCAATGCGTCGCGCGCTGTTGTTTTAGGCGTATTCATCTTTGCATTTGCCCCGTATTGAATGAAAAAAGGGTGCCGGTCTTTCCCGGCTGTCAGCTCTTACGAGCCACCCGAAGGCGTAATGGCCACCTCGCCAATGTTAGTGAGTGGTTTCGCGTGAACCGCACCGCCCATTGCCGCGCCCTGTGCTGTTTAACGGTTCACCGTAGAGTTTGGGGCTGGT
>SKYD01000293.1 GCA_007128075.1 Thiorhodovibrio sp. | reverse complement strand
GGCATTGGATGTCTCTGCTGTGAGATCAAAACACCAGTGCCGGGTTGGGATGCCAACCTCATTAGACGAAGTCCAAAGGTGAGCCGGGGAATCCTTCGGCTTCAGCCGGAGGAGGCATCAAGGCATCCCCCGCGACATGGAATCCGCCCGCGCATTGTCACCATTCGGGAGATCATCGAAAACAGTGCGCGGCTTGAATTGCCACTGCAACAGGAAGTTCTAAAGACCGCCGAGCAAGCGGCAACAGCAAAGCAAACACCTTTTGATTTAGCGCGTTGATGACAATGCGTTAACATTTGTGCGCAAATCAGGCGCTATACGAAAACTCGCACCCAGTGTCATTGCCTGCTATACTGTCAAGTAATCTTGACATCAGCCTGAGTTGACACTTGGATGAGCGAACAACAAAAACCCCACGCCATTGTCATTGGTAGCGGCTTTGGTGGCTTAGCCGCCGCCATTCGGCTCGGAGCCCGTGGCTACCGAGTCACCGTTTTAGAAAAGCTCGATGCCCCGGGCGGTCGCGCCTATGTCCACCATATCGACGGCTTTCAGTTCGATGCCGGCCCCACCATCATCACCGCCCCCTTTTTACTCGAAGAATTGTGGCAGATGTGCGGGCGGCGGTTTGCTGACGACATCGATCTGCGCCCGATGGATCCGTTCTATCAGATTCGTTTTGACGATGGCACGGTGTTTGACACCAACGGCGATGCTGAGACCATGCGCGAGCAAGTGCGCCGTCTCGCGCCCGATGATGTTGCTGGCTATGAGCGTTTTATCGCCGCCAGTGAAAAAATCTTCAGGGTCGGGTTTGAAGAGCTGGGGCATGTTCCGTTCACCCACTGGCAAGACATGGCACGCATCATCCCCAAGATGGTGGCACTGCAAAGTTATCGCAGTGTTTACAGCATGGTCTCTAGCTATGTCAAAAACGAGAAGCTGCGGGTTGCCCTGAGCTTTCATCCGTTGCTGATTGGCGGCAATCCGTTTTCAGTCACCTCGATCTATACCCTGATCTCTTATTTAGAGCGTCATTGGGGGGTGCATTCGGCAATCGGCGGCACCGGTGCGATTATTCGCGGGCTGGTGAATCTAATTGAAGGGCAAGGCAATGTGGTGCGCTGCAATGCCGAAGTTGCCGAGATCACCACCGACGGCAAGCAGGTCACCGGCGTGCGTTTGGCTTCCGGCGAACAGATTGCCGCGCACATCGTGGTCTCTAATGCTGATCTCGCCTGGACTTATCGCAACCTCTTACCCTCGATCAAACGCCGTCACTGGACTGATGCCAAGCTTGACAAAGCGGCCTATTCCAACGGGCTTTTTGTGTGGTATTTCGGCACCAAACGCCAGTATCCCGAAGTCAAGCACCACAGCATCCTGCTTGGCCCACGCTACAAAGGGCTGATTGAGGATATCTTTAAGCACAAGGTCTTAGCCAAAGATTTTAGTCTCTATCTGCATCGCCCAACGGCGACCGATTCATCAATTGCTCCTGCCGGCTGCGATGCCTTCTATGCCTTAGCCCCAGTGCCGCATTTAGGTGGCACAGTCGATTGGGCAACCCAGGCCGAGCCATTCCGCCAGGCGATTGCCGACTATCTTAGTCGCACCGTGCTGCCTGAATTAAACGAGCAGTTGGTGGTTTCGCAGATGACCACACCCATCGATTTCGAGCAGCGTCTGTTGTCCTATCAGGGCGCTGCGTTTAGTTTAGAACCAGTGTTGCTGCAAAGTGCCTGGTTTAGACCGCATAACCTGAGCGAAGAAGTCGCCGGTTTGTATATCGTCGGTGCCGGGACACATCCTGGAGCAGGAGTGCCCGGCGTCATTTCTTCTGCCCGCGTTCTCGACACGGTGGTGCCCGATGCCTCTTTTTATCAATGATTTACAATTTGCTGATCCAAGCGACCTAAAAACCTGTCGCCAACTATTAAGTCACGGCTCGCGTTCATTTTACGCCGCCTCGTTTTTTTTACCAAAACGCTTACGCGAGCCAGCCACAGCACTCTATGCCTTCTGTCGGCTTGCTGATGATGCCGTTGATCTGGAAACCGATCAACAATCGGCACTTGATCGGCTGCGCGAGCGGCTGGATCGTGCCTATCGCGGTGAGCCTGCCAACATTGCCGCTGACCGTGCCTTTGCCGGTGCGATTGAGCGGTTCCACATCCCCCGTGCCTTACCCGAGGCACTGCTGGAAGGTTTTGAATGGGATGCCGATGGTCGCGTGTATGAAGACCTTGCTGGCGTGCAAGCCTATTCAGCACGAGTCGCCGCAGCCGTTGGGGCGATGATGTCCGCGATCATGGGGGTGCGTGATCCTGATGTGTTGGCGCGCGCCTGTGATCTTGGCACTGCCATGCAACTGAGCAACATCTGTCGTGATGTTGGCGAGGATGCCCACAATGGGCGGATTTATCTGCCGCTGTCCTGGCTGCGCGAGGGTGGGCTGGATATCGAGGCGTGGCTTGCCAAGCCGGTGTTTAATGAGGTCATCGGCGAGGCAGTTAAACGCTTGCTCACCCTCGCCGATGAGCTATATCAACGCGCTGAATCTGGCATTGCGCGACTGCCGGTTGCCTGTCGCCCCGGGATCTATGCCGCTCGACTGCTCTATGCTGAAATCGGTCACGAAGTGGCACGCAATGGCTATGATTCGGTCTCACAGCGGGCGATTGTTGCCAGCTCGCGCAAGATGGCATTGCTCAGTCGCGCTGTTGCCGTGACCCCCTTCCCGGTGGCTGCTGCCTGTAGCGCACCGCCGCTGCAAGAAAATCAGTTTTTAGTGGATGCAGTCGCCGCCGCTGCCCAGGCACAGCCAGCCAAGCGTTCAGTGGGTGATCAGGTGGTCTGGGTGCTGGATTTGTTCCAAACCCTAGAAGAGCGCCAACGCATGGCAACCGATCACTTTGGGGCATCACAACAAATGCAAACAGGTTGATGGCGCCATGACCTACTGGCTTGGGCTGATTTGTTTCCTGTTAGGGGCGCGGTTTATCTACAGCGGTTTGCAGTATCGGCAACGAGTGATTGCCGAACACGATGCTAAGGCTGCTGCGGGTGAACCCGTCCCCGCGCTCAACAACGAAATGCAGATCATGACATCTGGCTGTGCGCCGGTGTTTATGTTTGGAATGATGCTCATCGCGCTGGTATTGGCGGCACTGGCGTTGGTGATTGACAAACGAGGCGTGCTATCGATCTTTGACATCTTGGGCTTTTTATTCTTCGTCGCCGCCTACCTATTCTCAATGGTGTTGCGCACCACAGCAACTCTTGCCCGCATTCAAGGCTCGTCAGAGTGAGATCGCTTATAGCCATTCGCTCTATTTTCCAAACATTAAATTGTAGGGGCGGTTCGCGAACCGCCCCTACTGATCCCATCGCGCTTTATGGCGAGCTTTGCGCTGTCATTGAGGACATTATTCGTCATTTCAATGCTGAAAATCGACCCCTTCCGAAACCACAGGTTTGCTCTATGCATGAAAATGAATGAAAGCGCAAAATATGTAAAAATTGTTGAATGGTCAGATGAAGATCAATGCTTTATTGGTCAATGCCCTAGCGTTATTGGTCCATGCTGCCATGGAGAAAATGAAAAAGAAGTTTATTCAGAACTTTGTGAAATAGTGGATGAATGGCTCGATTTATGGAAAAAAGAAGGAAAACTTTTGCCGCCATCAACCTATGGCAGGGGTATCGCTCAAAAATTGGCAGAAGTAGCCTAACAAATAAGGGTCAAGTCCCCAAGGCTCGGCAGAGTGAGATCGGCACTTGGCAGATTTTTTCTGCCTAGCTGCCAAAGGTTGGGTTAATTGCTGGGGCGAGTACGACAGACAGGATTTTTAGTGCCAAAGAAGATTCGTGACTTGCTTAAAAATCTTAAACGCGCAGGCTTTACAGAAATTGCTGGAGGCGGCAAAGGATCGCACCGAAAGTTCATTCACCCACAGTATCCTGGTGCAGTCACAGTAAGCGGACAGTCAAGTGATGATGCGAAGCGGTATCAAGAAAAAGATGTGGCGCAAGCTATTCAAATGGTGAGCAAGTGAAAGAGTTTGACAAATACCACAAATGGGTGGATTGGAGCGAAGAGGATAATGTCTATATTGGTCGATGCCCTGATCTCATCACCGGCATTCATGGCGATGATCCCATCGCGCTTTATGGCGAGCTTTG
>SKYD01000046.1 GCA_007128075.1 Thiorhodovibrio sp. | reverse complement strand
TTTAAGGAGTTTACTATGGCTTTTACTGATTGGGTCAAGCGCAATGTCACCAACGCTCGTGAGACCATGAACAATGAAATCACCAAATTTAAGTCCAAGGACTTATTGGAGGCGATTGTCGCTGGTTGTGCCTTGGTGTCTTATGCCAATGGCTCGGTGTTGCCGGAAGAAAAGCAGAAAATGATGGGGTATTTGAAAAACTCCGATCAACTGAAAGCCTTTGATAGCAGTGATGTGATTGATAAATTCCAAAGCTATATCAGCAAATTGGAATTTGATACCACCATCGGCACTGGTGAGGCGATGCAGGCAATTGGCAAATTTAGAGACAAGCAACAAGCACAATTGATTGTTCGCGTGTGCTGTGCCATTGGTGCCGCTGATGGCGATTTCGACGACGACGAAAAGGCGGTTGTGCGGCGCATGTGCTCCGAATTAGGTCTCAATCCCGCAGATTTTGACCTCTAAACACACTTAAATTAAAGGTTACCGCAGAGATGAAATTCAATTACACCGGTCTAACCGAGGCTGAGGTCGCGCAATCTCGCGCTGATCACGGCTCGAATGCGGTTGCCAGCCAGGAATCGGAAACCTTTCTTGATAAACTGGTTGGCAACCTCAAAGACCCGATTATTATTATTTTGGTCGTCGCGCTTGGGATTACCGTGCTGCTGACGATCTTTGGCTATGCCGAGTGGTACGAAACAGTAGGCATTGCCTTTGCGGTGGTGATTGCCACCGTGGTTGCCACCTGGTCTGAACACAGCAATGAGCAGTCGTTTCAGCGTTTGCTTGAAGATGCCTCGCTGATCAAGGTCAAGGTGTTTCGTAATGGCAGTCTCGGCGAGGTGGCGATTGATCAACTCGTTGTCGGCGATCATATCCTGCTGCAACCCGGCGATACCGTGCCCACCGATGGGCTGCTGATCGCCGGTCATGCTGAGGTTGATGAAGCTGCGCTCACAGGTGAGTCGGAGCCGATCAAAAAGACCGCGCTGCCCTCTCCTGATGCCGCTGCTGAACAAGCCCATCAGCTTTCACGCGCTGGCTTGCTGGTTGATGGCGAGTGTGTGATGCAAGCGACCGCCGTCGGGGATCAAACCCGCTATGGTCAAACCATGAAAGAGCTGCTGTCCGCAGAAGATCGGCTCTCGCCATTGCAGCACAAACTCACCGTGCTCGGTGGGCATATCTCGACCTTTGGCTACATCGGTGCTGGGCTGATTTTTGTCGCGTTCATGTTTAACACCATCTTTTTACAGGGTGGCGGGCTGGAGAGCTATTTGGCAGCCCAGGACGGTGGACTGATTGTTAAAGATGTGGTCACCGCAATGATTTTGGCAATCATCGTCATCGTGGTGGCAGTGCCAGAAGGTCTGCCGATGATGATTGCCATGGTGTTGGCAATCAACATGAAAAAGCTGCTCAACGAAAAAGTCTTGGTGCGCAAGCTGTTGGGTATCGAGACTGCGGGCAGCCTGAATCTATTATTCACCGACAAAACTGGCACTCTGACCCAGGGTTCACTCTCAGTGGGCGCGTTTCTTAGCGGCAGCGGCGAGCAATTTGAGCAGCTTGATGCCATTCCGGAGCCGTTGCGCGATCAGGCGGGTTTTGCGCTGCGGCACAACACCAGTGCAGTGATCGATGCCAGCGATCCAGCCAATCCGCAACTGGTGGGCGCGGATCGCACCGAACAGGCGCTGCTACGCTTTGTGACCCCCTATCTTAGCGGCGAGACCAGCATCGAGACTGTCGATCATATTCCTTTTAATAGCACCCGCAAATTCTCGGCAACCCAGGTCAGCGGCGAGCGCAATCTGACCTTGGTGAAAGGTGCGCCGGAGGTGGTGCTCAACCATTGCACGCAGTGGCTCGATGGCGAGGGTCAGGCGCATGAATTGAGCGATTCCAGTGGCTTGGATGCAGCAATGCGCACCCTGTCAGGGCGGGCGATGCGTCTGCTTGCTGTGGCGATCAGCGACACCCCGATTGATGGCTCGACCGAGTTGCCGCACGCCTTGACGCTGGTGGGCGTTTTTGGAATGCGTGACGAGTTACGCCAAACCTCTTATGCTTCGGTCAAGACCGCGAAGGATGCGGGCATTCATGTGGTGATGATCACCGGCGATGCCAAAGAAACCGCGCAGGCGATTGCTAAGGATGTCGGGCTGCTGGAAGATGATCCCGAGGCGATTGTGATGACTTCGACCGACTTGGCTGCGATGTCTGATGCTGAGGTTAAAGCGATCTTGCCGCATCTGTCGGTGGTGGCGCGTGCTTTCCCAACCGATAAAAGCCGGCTGGTCAAGCTCGCCAAAGAGATGAATCTGGTGGTTGGCATGACCGGCGATGGGGTCAACGATGCCCCGGCGGTGAAAAATGCCGATGTCGGCTTTGCGATGGGCAGCGGCACCGAGATGACCAAAGAATCAGGCGACATTGTGATTCTGGATGACAACTTCTCGTCGCTGACCAAGGCGGTGCTCTATGGGCGCACACTGTTTAAGTCGATTCGTAAGTTCTTGATCTTCCAGCTTACCGTCAATGTCTCAGCCATTCTGGTGGTCTTTTTGGGGCAGTTTTTCGGCTTTGATCTGCCATTAACCATGACCCAACTGCTATGGCTGAATATCATCATGGATACGCTGGCCGGGCTGGCGTTTGCTGGCGAGTCGGCATTGCAACGCTATATGCAGGAGCCGCCGCTGCGCCGTGATGAGCCGCTGATTAACGGCGATATGTGGTCATCAATCCTTATCAACGGCGGTATCATCGCCGCGATGAGCATCGTCTTTTTGACCAGCACCATGACTCAACAGTGGTTCTCAGGTGGTTTCGAGGTTGGCAGCGACGCAGCACAGGCAAAATTCCTAACCGCTTTTTTTGCCTTCTTTGTGTTTATCCAGGTGTTCAATACCTTCAATGCCCGCACCCAAGGCTTGAATCTGTTCGAGCATCTGCTCGATAATCGGCTGTTTAGCGTGATTGTGCCGGGGATCATGGTCGTGCAGGTGATTTTTATCACCATTGGCGGTGAGATTCTGCGCACCGTGGGGCTGTCAATGAACGAATGGCTGATTGTGCTGCTCTTGGCCGTGCTGATTATTCCGGTGGATATTGTGCGCAAACTGGTGCGCAATAAGATGCTGGGCAATCCTGTGCAAGCTGTCTAAGTTTGCTGATCAAAAAACCTCACCCAAAAGCCGCCGCAAGGCGGCTTTGGCGTTAAAGATTATTGGAAGGAGAATTAAACAATGCCAAAAACCACGACTCGAACTAAAAAAGCATCGCAAAAATCCGCCGTCACAACCAATGAACTGATTCAAATTCAAAGCGATGACAGCACCAATGTTTTAAGCCCAGTACAAAAACGCTTTAACTCGCTGATTAAACGCATTGAAAAAGAAAAGCAAAAGCTCAGTCAATGGCAAGAAGCGCATGATTTTTGCAGAGAAAAAGTATTCAATGAGTTAGAACCAATGACTGATGAATATGCAGAACATCAAGCCCGTATGGTGTTTTTAATTGATAGGCATATGAAAACGCATCGATTCACAAAACTGCAAAGAAAAAAAATCAAAATTATGATTGGTCATTTATGCGAAGAAAGCTTATCTGTGTGCGAAATTCCCGAATTAAAAAAGATTTATAAACATTATACTCAGGTTGATTATGACCAAGAAATGACTGAGTATAAACAATCGATGACCGAGCAACTCAAAGAATTGATTGAAGATCATCTTGACATTGAATTAAGCGATGATGTTGATTTGTCTGATCTAGATGCTGTCAATAAATTTTTTGAAGAAATGGAGCTCAAGCAAGAGGCAGAAGCAAACGCCAGAAAAGCGCAGCGCAAAAAAACAGCAAAACAACAAGCCAAAGAAGCCAAGCAAAAGGAAGAAGAAGCCAAGGCCAGCAAATCCATTCAAGCCATTTATCGTGAGCTCGTGACGAGTTTACATCCTGATCGTGAACAAGATCAGCAAGAAAAAGAGCGTAAAACGCAATTAATGAAAAAAGTCACAGTTGCTTACAAGAAAAAAGATTTATTGCAACTATTAGAGTTACAATTACAGGTTGAACAGATTGATCAAATTAAAATTAATCAAATTGCTGAAGAGAGGTTAAACTATTATAATAAGGTATTACAAAATCAATTAAATCAAATTAAGCTTGAATTTGAAAATTTAAGAGA
>SKYD01000112.1 GCA_007128075.1 Thiorhodovibrio sp. | reverse complement strand
GCCTGTTTGAGTGCTGGCATTCGCGTGAAAATGATCACCGGCGATCATGCGGGAACTGCGTTGGCGATTGGCCGCGAAATGGGGATTGTTGCCACCGAACGCGCTGCCACTGGTGCCGAGCTAGAGGCCGCCAGCGATGCTGATTTACAGCGCATCGTGCATGATTACGATATTTTTGCCCGCACCAGCCCCGAGCACAAACTGCGCTTGGTCACGGCGCTGCAAGCCAATGGCGAGGTGGTGGCAATGACCGGCGATGGGGTCAACGATGCCCCCGCGCTCAAACGCGCCGATGTCGGGGTGGCGATGGGGATCAAAGGTACCGAGGCGACCAAAGAGGCGGCTGAGATCGTGCTTGCCGATGACAATTTTGCCTCGATTGAGCGTGCTGTCGAGGAAGGGCGGACGATCTACGACAATCTGCGCAAGTCAATCTTGTTCATTTTGCCGACCAACGGTGCCCAAGGGATGGTGCTGCTCGCGGCGGTGCTGTTTGGCTTTGCATTGCCGCTGTCGCCGGTGCAGATTTTATGGATCAACATGGTCACTGCGGTCACCTTGTCGCTGGCGCTGGCGTTTGAGCCACCTGAGCCAGGGGTGATGCAACGCCCACCGCGCCAGCCTGGGCGGTCGATTCTCGGCGGCTATTTTCTATGGCGGCTCACCTTGGTGTCGCTGCTGATTGGGGTCTCGACCATTGTGGTGTTCTTGATGGAGCTAGAACAAGGGCGCGGGATTGAGATTGCGCAGACCATGGCGGTCAATACCCTGGTGTTTGGTCAGCTCTTCTTCCTGTTCAACAGCCGCTTTTTGCACGACTCCAGCCTGATCCCGCGCTTCTGGTTTACCAATCAGGCGGTGTGGATTGCCGCTGGGCTGTTTTTGCTGCTGCAATGGCTGTTTGTCTACGCGCCCTTTATGAACCAATGGTTCCACACTGCGCCAATTCCAGCCGCTGATTGGCTGCTGCCTATTGCCATCGGCTTCGTGATCTTCTTGCTCATCGAACTGGAAAAAGCCATCGTGCGTTGGTGGCGCAAGCGCGCAGATCATGCCAAGCAGGTGACGGCTTAGCTGTTAGGGCGGCACCAAAGTTCAGGCGTTGACCACGAACCTGATCTTTGGTGCTTTGCCCGGTTCGTAGGCGGGTCAGGGCGAGCGCGTATAAAATTCTTCAAAGAGATGTCAAGTCCCGCAAGATTGTATGGTCGCTTAACAGCTCAATTTCTCTTGGTACATCGTATCATCTCATGGACATTTTGATACTGTATTAAGATCAAGATAACACAACACCCGCTGTTCGAGCACATCTGCCCATAGGTTGAGCGGCAGCTCAATTACCCGCACTGCGTGCACCCAATCCGCCGCCTCGGGCAATAATTCAGCAAGCCGATTGGGTGCCTGTTCGAGCAAATCAGCATTCCAGTGATGCCCGTCGCGCCCTGGAAACAGCGCCAGATAGAGCATGTCCATCTCGACCAGATCATTAAAAAAATGGGTGCCAAGTGACACATCAGGGATCAGATCCTCGCGCATGGCGACGATCTCGCACAATACCGCGACGGTATCAATCTCGGCAAAATTAACCGGTACTCCCAGCGTAGGCGTGGTCGTGCCCCAGCGCCCCGGGCCGATCAACAGTGTCTTATGGTCTTGCTGGGTGTGCTGATGCAGCACTCGACCAATCAGCCGCGCCACCGCGTAGCGTTGCTGATTGGTCAGATGCCCATAAACGCTCGGCACCACATAGAGCACACGATCAATGCCATGTTGCCGACTGGTGCCAATCACCGAGCCGCGACTTGACAGCACGATTTGTTCGGGGGTGATCAGTTCAGGCGCGGTGGTTGCCGCGACCTCAGCGGTCACTTGCAGTGGGCGACATTGCACCAGGTTAATGCGATAGTCGCCCTCGGGCTGAAAATTAGCGGTAAACTCAAGATCAACCGGATAGTCGTAGGCGGTTTCTAAAAGCTGGAGCATCTGCCGCATATCGGCAACAAAAGGCGTTTTTGACAACAGTCGCTCAAAGGTGAGCAACAGCGGCGGCGCGGTGCCGCTTGATCCTTGATGGTCACGGTCTGCTGTAGCAAAAATCTCCAGCGGCAACTGATCAAACTGTGGAATTAAGGTGCTAAATTCTTCAGCTAGCACCTGACTGGCATCGAGATCAATCAGATCAACGCGGCGTTGGCTGTATTGGCGCACCTCTTTGGCATCGCTCTCGGGACGGCGACGCGGAGCGTTTAATGCGACCACGCGAGTATAATCGTCATCAGAGCGATCCACTGCCCGCGTTCCCAGCCCAAACACCAAGCGCACCATCCCAGCGTTAGGATCAATTTTTGGATGCCACACATACGGATTGCGCGAGAGACCAACCCCCGCCACCTGGGGCAGAAAATAATTGCCGTGTTGACTGCCCGACACCCGCTGCACCAACAGCGACATCTGCTCATCGCGCTCTAGCAGCCCACGCTGTTGACGGTAGCGCAGCGCTTTTTCACTCAGGGTGCTGGCATAGATAGTTTTAACCGCAGCGAGAAAATCATCAAGCCGTTTATGATGCGAACCTTGATTGGCACAAAACACGCTTTCGTATTTGCCAGCAAACGCATTGCCATAGCTGTCTTCGAGCAGACTGCTGGAGCGGACAATAATCGGCGACTGGCTGAAATAATCCAGCATATCGGCAAATTCACGCACCAGCTCGTCGGGAAAACGCCCGGTGATGATCCGCCGCCGCGCTTCGTGGAGATCATCCGCCCATTCTTGGGTAAACTGTGGCCGTTGACGATGCAGCCAGCAGCCGTTATCCACCAAAAAACTGTAATAAATATCGGAGCCGATAAAAAACGAATCATGCGGCTCTAGCAAACTTTGCCAGCGTGGATCGCTGTGACACAAAATAGCGCGAGCCAACAACATCCCGACCGATTTGCCGCCAATCAATCCGGTGCCAATCATCCGCCGCCAGATTGCCAACAGATCGCCAAGTCCCAAAAACTGCCGCGCCAAGGTCAGCACCTGTTCATCACGGCTAAACAGCATGGTCAGCAGCGTGGAAAAGGTGTGTTCTGTGGCTTCGGCAGCCACCTCGGCCGCTTGGTGGCGGGCATAGAGCCGCTCGGCCTCCAAAAACACGCGGTTCCATTTGCCAAGTCGAAACCGCTCCGCCTCCAGTCCGCTCCACGGGCGCCGGGTTAAAATCTCGGCAATTGTGGCGCTGTCTGAAATCGGGGTAAAGTGCTCGCCTTGCCAGGCATGAAGCCGATACATGTTCGGTGAATAACGCTGCGCGACCTTGGTTGGCTGCAAATAGAGTACGCCCTGATGACGATAGACCTCAGTGAACACCTGGGTGGTGCGTCCGATGGGATCAGTGGCATGGCGCGAATGCAGCCCGCGCAACAACGGAAAGTAGGCAATCGACTCCATGTCGTAGACATAGGGACAACTGAGCATGAAAAAATTGCCCAGCATACGGTCACTTGCCCAGATATCGGACAGTGCCGAGAGACAATCAAATAGAAAAAACGCCCCACGCCCCGTCTCGCGGATCAGGGTGCGCACCTCGGTGATAAAACGCTCGAACCCGCCGCCGGTGTCGATGATGTGAATATCCGCGCCCTCGGCAGCAGTGGCTAAGGGCGGGTGCTGGGCAAAGCGTAGATACACCAGCCGCCGCCCCGCTTGACGCGCCGACTGGCAATAACCCGGCACCAAGGGCATAAAATCCGCCATCTCTTCGAGATGCCACACCAGATTGTCACCTGGCAGCAGCCCACGAAAGACGCGATCCAGCCCGGCGATGCCGGTACTCAGATGGGTTTGAATCACTTCATGCGATACTTATCGTGGCATGATTTGCACGCCTGACCAAGCTCACCAAAGGCCCGGGCGACCTCGGCACGCTCACCACCGTCGGCAACCTCAGCGAGATTGTTGGCAGCGGCAATAAAGGCACGGGCGACCTCGATAACACCGTCGCGATCAGTAAACAACTCAGGCTTGGCGCGGGTGGTGACATCGCCAATCGCCTGATCGGTGCCCGGGCCAAACAAAGCCGCCATACCTGAATTGGCAATGCCAGCCACCGCGTTGGCTGCATTGCTGACCTGTTGTGGGTTAAACTCGCCGTCAAGGTTGGCTTTGATCTTGCCCATGTTCCAGCTCATAAAGCGATAGCCAGACTGGCGGGTAATGATCTGCTCCTCGGGAG
>SKYD01000033.1 GCA_007128075.1 Thiorhodovibrio sp. | reverse complement strand
TGACATTCAGCCCATCGGAGACGGCTTGAGCCAGTTGAGCGACTGTTCCTGACATTGGCTAAACCTCAAATTTATCAGTAGGTTAACTTAATTATACATGAAACTGATAGGTGATAAGATCGGGCATTCAAGCAGCCGATCCATCTCATCGGTGTTGAATTTAGCCGCGAGAAACGGCGGGTGGTGGGGTTTGAGGTGGAGACATTGGCGGTCTGCATGTGAACAAAAAACTTGAGCGCGACGGGGTGTTGACCCCGTTGCGATGTTTGATTGGAATTCTACCGAACCTCTGGTGCATCAAGCAGCCGTGAACCGAGCATCTGAATTGCCAACAAACCCATGGGCGCGGTGACCACAATCGACAACACGGCCACCGCTAGAATGATCTCGCCGCCTGGAATCCCCATCGCCAGTGGCACACTGCCCAAAGCCGCTTGCACGGTTGCTTTGGGGAGATAGGCGAGGACACAAAACAGCCGCTCGCCGGCAGTCAGCTTGGCGCGACCAAGCAGCAACGCCAGCAGCACCCCAAGCGAACGCGCCAACAACCCAACACCGAGCACCGCCAATCCGTTCCAGCCGGCACCAATCGCCACCTCGACCTCCAGCGCCATGCCGATGAGAACGAACAGAATAATCTCGGCACCAATCCAGACCTTCGCCAACTGGTTTGCCAGCTCATGCGCTACGGTCTCGCAACGCTCCAACAGGATAAAACCGATGGTCATCACGCTCAATAAGGCGGCAAAATGCAGCCATTCAGCCACCTCGACCACCAACAATGACAACATCAGCAACACCAGCGTTTTGTCAGTCGGGCGCAGGCTAAGATGTTGACGACGCAACCACCACGACAACGCCCAGCCAATCAGTCCACCGACCAATAAACCGCCGATAATTGCAAACGGAATCGCAACGAATGCCCCGGCATCGGTGTTAAAAAATGCAGTCAGTGCTTCAAGTGCGCCCTGAGCCTGGGTATCGGCAGCATCGCCGACAAACAGCCGACTGGCACGCTGCAATAACACTGTAAACAAAGTGATCGCTACCACATCATCGAGTGAGGCACCCGCTAAAATCAGTGTTGGCACATCAGCACGGCGACCAAAGCCGCGTTCTTTGAGCGCGATCATCGACGGAATCACCACCGCTGGCGAGACTGCCGCCAGCACAAAGGCCGCCAGCAGCGCAATGGTGAACGGGAACTCAAACAGCCACATAAACATCGGGGTCAATGCCGCTGCTTCTAGCAGACAGGGCACAAAGCCCATCAGGATCGCTGGCGCACCAACGCGGTTGAGCGTCTGGCGGCGGATGCCAAGCCCCGCCCGCAGCAGAATCACAATCAGCGCCACCGAGGTCAGAAACGGTGCCAGCTCCCACATCACCTCGGGGATTGCGGGACGGGCAAAGGTGCCGAGTGCAATTCCAAACAGCACCATGCCCAAAATGCCGGGCAAGCGTATCCGTGAACTCAGTTGCGCCCCAAGCCAGCCGCCAAGGAAGAAGAGAATGATAAACAGATTAAAGTGCATGGGATTTCGGCGTATGATGTTTAAAAATGACTGAGAATCATAGCAAATTCGGCGTGGTTGTTTAATACTGCCGGTATTTCTTAACTTTCGTGTGCAAATTGGCACTATGCGAAAGCTCTAATTTTGTCACTTGCTCTATCAATGGAGAGTGAATGAATGATACTTGAGGCGCGTGTTGATACCGAGGTCTATCAGCTTCATGTTCCCGAAGAGTTGATTGCTCAGGGCACTGATTTTTTCGCCCAATTAGACCGCGATATGGCGGCGGGCTGGCAGATGAGCCGCGATTGGATCGAACAGCCGAACCCGTTGCAACGCGCTCAGATTGTCGCCGATAAATTGCTCACTGCTCTGGAAAAAAACAATCATCAACTGGGCCTGTTGATGGCCGGTTATTTATTGGCGCGACTGCCAGGGCTGCAAGCCGTCGACTTCGACATCCAAGGCGAGATGCAAAACCATCAATTCCACTTTGCCCAATCCACACCTGAGCCAGAATCAGCAGTGATCCACACCGCCGAGGTCGTGAGCGAAGCCCCACGAGGACTGAGCAAACTCGACGCGCTCACCCAAGCAGGCAAGGATGTCACCGCAGTGTTCAAGATGGGCAAGGGCTGGCGTTTTTCAGTGTTTGATCATGGCACCCAGCAATGGCGTGATTCGCCTTTGATCGCCACCGAAGCTGAAGCCGAACGCTTACGCCAACAGGCATTAGCCGCCCGCTACGAGGCATTGCAGCGTGTTTAGGAAAGCTCACGAATCACCTGCGTCACTGCGTGACAAAGGCTGTTAATTTGTTCGTCACTGATGATGTAAGGTGGCATCAGATAAATTAGCCGCCCAAAGGGGCGCACCCAAACGCCGTGTTCGACAAAACGCGGCTGAATCTGGCGCAAATCAACGGGTTGCTCCATTTCAACCACGCCAATCGCCCCCAATACCCGCACCTCGGCCACGCCAGGCAGGGCGTGTGCTGGGGCAAGCCCTTGATTGAGCATCTGTTCGATGCGCTGGATGTTCGTCGCCCAATCGTTGGCCAACAGTAGATCGATGCTGGCGTTGGCAATGGCGCAGGCCAGCGGATTAGCCATGAAGGTTGGGCCGTGCATGAACACGCCAGGTGCGGCTGAGGCAATGGTGGTGGCGACGGCTTCGGTGGTCAGGGTGGCGGCGGCGGTTAGATAGCCACCCGTCAACGCTTTGCCCACAGTCATGATGTCGGGGGCGATATCGGCGTGTTCGCAAGCAAACAGCCGCCCCGTGCGCCCGAAGCCGGTGGCGATCTCATCGGCGATCAACAACAGCCCAAATTGATCGCAAATTTGGCGCAGTTGCGTGAGATAATCTGGTGAATAAAATCGCATTCCGCCCGCGCCCTGGACAATCGGCTCGATAATCACGGCGGCAATTTGTCGATGATGGGTTTCAATCAGTGAAAGCAATTCGGCAATATCGGCAGCGGTGCAGGGGGCATCAAATGCTGGCGCGGGAGCGGGGGCAAACCAGTGTTGTGGCAGCGTCGCGTTGAATAAGCGATGCATCCCGGTGACGGGATCGCAGACCGACATCGCATGAAAGGTATCGCCATGGTAGCCATGACGAAAACTAACAAAGCGGGCGCGTTGTGGCTCGTCGCGTGCTTGCCAGTATTGCAGTGCCATTTTGAGCGCGACCTCAACGGCAACCGAGCCAGAATCGCACAAAAACACCCGTTGCAGCGGCTGGGGAGTCAACGCCACCAAATGCTCAATCAGGGTTAGCGCGGGGGCATGGGTGAGGCCGCCGAACATCACATGTGCCATCTGATCTAATTGATCGCAGGCTGCGGCATTTAACACAGGATGATTGTAGCCATGAATCACACACCACCACGATGCCATGCCGTCGATAAGTTGACGACCGTCCATTAACTCTAAAACACAGCCCTCAGCGCGGCGCACTGCATAGACGGGGGCGGGGTTGTGGGTTGAGCAATAGGGATGCCAAGCGTGGGCGGCATCAAGTGCTAGCAAGGATTCAGCGGCGGTGGACATGCGCTGTTGACCTTAGCAAAAATTCAGATTCCAGCCCGCCACCGCCAATTGCTCCGCCTCCTGTTCTAGCTCTAAGCGAGTGAGTGGGTGTTGTTGTAGCCACTCATCGGGGAAGGTTAGGGTGAGCTGGTTATCGCAGACATTGATCGTCGGTAGCGTGGTTAAGGCGGTGCGTCCGCGATGTAACAGCTTTGCCAGCCGTAAAATAATGCACAACTTTGGTGTGTTTTCGCGCACGCTACTCGGCAAGGCAGCAAAGGTGGTCAACGGAAATTTGCGCCGCTGACCGAGCACCAGTGCCGCCAAAACCTCTTGTTCAGTACGGGTAAAGCCTGGCAAATCAGCGTTGCAAATCAGATAGGCACCATGTTTTTGATACTGAGTGTGTGCCACTGCCAGCCCGATTTCGTGCAATTGCGCTGCCCAACCGAGCAGCTTTGATTCACTGAGATGATCGAGCGACCAGATCGCGCGCAGTTGTTCAAAAAACTGCAATGCGGTGTGTTGCACCTGTGCGGCATGGTCGCGATCAACATCAAAACGCCGACAAAAGGTTGACACCGTGCGTTGACACACATCCTCGTGCTGATCGCGCCCAATCATCTCATAGAGCAACCCTTCACGCAGTGCCTGATCGGACACCCGAAGATGCTCAATGTCAAGATTTTGAAACACCGCACTGAGCACCGCGAC
>SKYD01000115.1 GCA_007128075.1 Thiorhodovibrio sp. | reverse complement strand
TGTGGTCTTTGATGCCTTTCGCCTGTTCAACGCCGCCGCTGACATCAACCGCAAACGGCCGCACCTGGGCAATTGCGGTGGCGACATTGGCTGGATTCAGCCCACCAGCGAGAATAATCCGCTCACGCCAGGTGGCAGGAATCAGCGTCCAATCAAAACACTGTCCGGTGCCGCCGGCGAGTTTGGCATCGAAGGTATCAAGCAACAGCGCACTGGCGGCCTGATAGTGCTCACCCAAGGCGGTGAAATCGGTGTGCGGCTGCACGGCGATGGATTTAATCCACGGGCGCTTAAATTGCGCACAATCATCCGCCGACTCGCGCCCGTGAAATTGCAGCGCCCCCAGTGGCACCTGATCGAGAACCGCTCGCACGAATGCTGGCTCGGCATCGACAAATAAACCAACAACTGTAACAAAAGCCGGCACATTGCGCACCAAAGATTCTGCCTGCTCGATGGTCACCGCGCGCGGGCTAGGTGCATAAAAGACCAGCCCCAGGGCATCCGCGCCGAGTGCCACCGCAGCGGCGATGTCTTCAGCCCGCGTTAGTCCGCAGATTTTAACGCGAGTGCGTGTCATGGCGAACACCTGGATTCAGTTGGACTTGAGGCATCTTGGCAACATGTGGCATAAAAATAGTGCTTGAGGGGGTGGTGCAATAGCAAATCCTCCGATTATAACTTAAAAACAACGCTTTAGCGGCATGGTAATTTGTTTGTATCTTGCTTGGCAAAATCGGCTACAATAACCAACAGTCTTGCGCCGTCAGAACGCATCGTCAAATCCGAGCGACGCAAGCGTTGTTTTACCTGCTTTCCGCCTAACTCTCAACTTAAGCACTGAGGATATTGAAGACCATGCTAAAAACAATAAAACATCAAGCCAGCATCTTATTGGCAACAGCACTGCTGCTGTCGCTGACTGCTGCACCCACATTCGCCAGCGATCACCAAACTTTTTGGTTTGCAAAAGGTGATCCCGCTGTTCCACAGGGGCAGCTCTGGGTCAACCCCTTTGGCGAGTGTTGGCAAAGTGCCCATGGCCCAGGTCACATGCCACCCTGCCCTGCTGAAGAGCCAGCGCACGAGCCAGTGCCCGAGCAATTTACCGTGCGGCTGAACTTTGAGTTTGACAGATATCAGATCGAAAATGTTGTCAACCGCGACGAATTAGCGAACCTTGATCGCTACATTCAAAATGTCTTGGCAAGTGAGGCCAATGAATTTTTGACCGTGGTCGGGCACACCGATTCTGTTGGCTCGCAAGCCTACAACTATACCTTAGGGATGAATCGCGCCCGTGCTGTGCGTGATTATCTGATCAGCCAAGGAGTGCCCGCCAACCGCATTGCCCCACCTGCCAGCCGTGGCAAGCTCGATCTGCTGCCTGACTATGCACCTGATTCAGTCTATCAGCGTCGCGTCGTCATTCACGCCCAATAAACATCCACGCTGGGCATCCATTGACCGGATGCCCGCTCATTTTAATCCGTCGCCAACATAAATAACCACTTGTTCGCCAGCTTTGGTTTGGTTATGATGGTGATTCGATGCATTGGTGGATCGCACTGGTCCCCTCGCAACGCGAAGCCGTGAACCCGGTCAGGCCCGGAAGGGAGCAGCCGAAGCGGTCGCTGCGTGTGCCGAGGTGTGGCTGGTGCGACCCGCCGCCCTCAACTCGTTGGCTAGGACGCTGACGATTTCCTCAACGGCTATAATCCATGTCGCATCTGGACTCCTCATCATCCATCGCCAATCCCGTTGCTTATCAGGTTCTCGCCCGTCGCTGGCGGCCGCGCACCTTTGCGGATCTGGTTGGGCAGGAGCATGTGGTGCGCGCACTGATGAATGCACTCCAACGCGGCCAGCTTCACCATGCCTATCTGCTGACTGGAACGCGCGGCGTTGGCAAAACCACGCTGGCGCGGATTCTTGCCAAAGCACTCAATTGTGAACAAGGGATTGGTGCCGAGCCGTGCGGAGTCTGTAGCAGTTGTCGTGAAATTGATGATGGTCGTTTTGTTGATTTATTAGAGGTCGATGCGGCATCGCGCACCAAGGTCGAACAAACCCGTGAGCTGTTAGACAATGTGCCCTTTGCCCCGGTGCGCGGGCGCTATAAAATCTATCTCATTGACGAGGTTCACATGTTTTCAACCAGCAGCTTTAACGCGCTGTTGAAAACACTCGAAGAGCCGCCGCCGCATGTTAAATTCATTCTCGCCACCACCGATCCCCAAAAATTGCCGGCGACGGTGCTGTCGCGGTGTTTACAATTTAGTCTCAAGCATCTATTGCCTGAACAGATTTACCCACAGTTTCGCCGTATTCTCGATACCGAACAGATGCCTTATGAGGATCCGGCGCTGGTGCTGTTGGCGCGGGCAGCCAATGGCAGTATGCGTGATGGTCTGAGCCTATTAGATCAAGCCATTGCTTTTGGTAGCGGTGAGGTGCGGCTGGCCGATGTGCGTGCCATGCTCGGCACCATTGATCAAGATTTAAGCCTGGCGCTGGTGGAGGCACTTGCCAGCGGCGATGGAGCGCGGGTGTTGGCGGAGATCGAGCGCGTTGCCAGCTTAACCCCAGATTTTTCTGGCGTGTTGCGGACACTGCTTGATCTGCTGCATCGGCTGGCATTGATCCAGCAAATTCCAGCAACACTTGCCGACGATGACCCCGATGCAGCCCAGTTGCGCGCTCTGGCAGCGGCGATCTCACCTGAGGATTTGCAACTGTATTATCAGGTGATGCTGATTGGTCAAAGCGATCTGCCGCTGGCACCTGACCCACGCAGTGGACTAGAAATGGTGTTGCTGCGTGCTTTGGCATTTCGCCCCGAACTGGGGGCTGTCGCAACCGCGCCAGCAGTGGCCGCCAAAACGGTGCCAACTGCCGCCGCGCCGCCCCAACAACAGACACCAGCGCCAGCGCCGCAGGCACCACAGACGCTTACCAATGCTGCCGATTGGCATCAGCTCACACAAATGTTGGCACTTGGTGGCATTGCTGGACAACTGGTCTGTAATTGTGCTTTTCATTCGTGGGAGAATCAGCAGCTCACGCTGTGGCTTGACTCCAGTTGTGCCAATTTACGCACACCGTCTGCTGAACAGCGCATGATCCAAGCACTGCAACAGCATCTAGGCGCGCAACTTAAACTGAGCATTCAGCTCCGCGATGGCAGCGCAACAACCCAGTCGCCGCTGGAAACGCCCGCCATGCGCCACGCCCAGCACGAGGCGCAACGCCAGCAGGATGCCGAAACTCAGCTTCGCAATGATCCACTTGCCGGTACTTTGAAAGATCAGTTTGCTGGCGAGTGGGTTCCGGGAACGATCCAAGCCAATGATGGCATTGATTAAACGAGGACAAAGATGAAAGGTGGAATTGGTCAAATGCTCAAACAGGCGCAGAAAATCCAAGAGGATATGCGCACCACCCAAGAGCGTCTCGCACAGGAAGAAACCACGGGCGAGTCCGGCGGCGGCATGGTGCGCATCACCATGACCGGGCGCTTTGAGGCCAAGCATATTGAGCTTGATCCCACGCTGCTAAGTGAAGACAAAGAAATGCTGGAGGATTTGATTGCCGCTGCAATTAACGATGCAGTGCATCGCATCACCGAAAAACAACAGCAAAGCATGGCTGAGTTGACCGCTGGGATGCCGCTGCCACCAGGGATGAAGCTCCCGTTCTAAAAAACAAGGAGTGATTGCGTGTCAAATACGATCTTTGCTAAAATTGCAGCGGGTGAAATTCCCGCTGATATTGTGTATGAAGATGAGGAGATTGTCGCCTTTCGCGATGTCAATCCACAGGCACCTGTCCACATCCTGATTATTCCACGGCTGCCAATTGCAACACTCAACGATCTAACCGCCGAACACGCGCCCCTTGTGGGGCGAATGCTGCACCTTGCCGCCGAGCTTGCCAAGCAGGAAGGCATTGCCGAGGCAGGTTATCGCACGGTGTTTAATTGCAATGCAGCGGGCGGTCAAACCGTCTATCATCTGCATCTGCACCTGATTGGCGGTCGCCCACTGCAATGGCCACCAGGTTAATCATCTATTGTTGTTGAGCGCGCGCTTTGTGAACGACCTACGCCGTCCTTGGCTTAAGGTCGTTCATCATGTTTCAGGCGTAACAGCCTGGAACGCTCAACCAGCCTCAGCCCTTCGGGGCTATGTTATGAGTGGTAGGTACTTTGGGGTGCTCCACCAGCCCCAAACTCTACGGTGAACCGTTAAACAGCACAGGG
>SKYD01000173.1 GCA_007128075.1 Thiorhodovibrio sp. | reverse complement strand
GTTGCCAGCAGCATCGCTTTTGCCAAATCCAGCCACGCCATTGGGCCTTCAAGCACAAACAGAAAATCGCCCTGCACCCCGATCTGGGCATTGGGAATCGGGCTATCAAAATCGGTCGCTGGTGTGCGGCCTTCGCTGCCGTAATATTCCAGATGGTGCGTGGTCACAATCTCTTCCACCAGTGGATGCTCAGCAGAACTCGGCACCCACCAGGCATCATGGAATGTCACCAACCCCGACAGCCCTTGTGGATAAGGGGCATCCGGCGTGGGATCCGCCGCTGCGCCGAAGAGTTCAGCGATCACCTCAGCATGCTCGCGGTGAAACAGGCTGCTTTCAACATGCGCCCGCACCATGCCCTTGAGACTCGACCCAGGAATGTACGGCATCCCATAAACATGATGGATCGCACATCCCGTCTCCAGCATCCCGCCGCCCGTCAGACCAATCAACAGCCGCCCTTCAAGCCCCAAGGTGAGCTGACAAAAGCGCAGTTGATTCGCCGTGATCGTCCGCCACCGCTCATACGCATGATGATAAAAAGCACTGGGTGTCACCTCACAGACGCGGCGGATATGCGCCGTCTTAGCAGCACGCCCTTCCTCAGTGTCCTGATCATAGACCTCAAACCCGCGCTGGATGAGCAGCCCCGGATGCGCATCATTGGCGTGCCGATACAGCGGGCGCAATGCCTCGCGCATGAGTTGTGTCGCCATCGTTTAATCCTCTTGCTTGGTGCTGTCATCGCCAGTCGCCGTCACCCGCAACACCCCTTGCACATAGCGTTTGATCCAGCCCGAGGCCTCCAGCGCCGCTCGGGTCAGCTTGAGCGTCTTGGCTAAATCGGCGCCAATCACCGCCTGATGCACCGCCGCGCCATCGGCGACATTCAACGCCCCGCCCGCTCGCAGCACGGTATTCAGATCATTAAGCAATAACAGATGCTCGGGGGCACTGCTGGCTTTCGCCAACAAAAAGCCCGTTGCCTGTGCCAAGCCATTCTGCAAAATCATGCCAGGCAGCTTGTGCGCAATCGCCCCGTACTTTTGCTTATTGGCTTCGCTGTGACGCGCCTCGACACACTGATATGCCGCCGTTGCAACGCGATGACTCCGAATCATGCCGCCCCCTCCTGAATCAGCAGCCGCACCAGACCGCGCCCCACACCCGCCTGACCGCCCAGTTGCAGCAAGGCCGACCCTTTGGGCAGTGCTTGAGCCAGCTCAGCCCGCGACAGCTTGTTCTGTGGATTGTTGGAATCACTCAGCGCATACAGCCCCCACAACACCGACTCAGCGGGCAGATGCTCCTCAAACCACAGCGCGCCCTGTTTGACCGTTCCCGTGTCTTGGTCGATGCTGATGCGGGTGCGCAGTTCGGTCGCGGTCTCGCTCAAATAACCCAAGATGTCATCCGGCAGAATGGCAAAGCGTTGGATAAAATCAGTCTGCCCGCTGGCATCATCAGGATGAATCTGTGCCGCAATGGTCTTAGCCCATTCTTGAGTCAACGCATTGCGCTGTGTGTTCAGATCAAGGTCTTCGAGCACCAAAGTGTTGTCAAGCAGATTGACCGAATCAGTTGGCACCAACGCCGTGTTTGCTTGCGCCGCTTGGGGAATCTCAGGCACCTTGACCCCAGCATCCGCCAGATCACGCCGATAGCGACGCAGAATAAACGGCGAGCTGACATAGCACACAATCCCCGCCAGCGCCCGCACCGGCATGACCAACAGATGCGCATCGCCCACCGTCAGCGCCCCGGCAAAACTGCTGGCGTTGTCTTTGGGATTGCGCGGACCAAACAACAGCGATTCCAGTTCGCCATGATGCAGACCAACCTCCTGCCGCAACACCCCGCGCAACGACGAGCCAGGAACAATCGGCAGTTGTGTGGCGCGAGCGCGGGCGATGGGCAAATCCACCACGCCAACCGACTGACCAGTGCCACAATGCAGCGCTGAGAGCGTATGCAGATGAAAGAGATGTGAGTTCATTGAATGTATCCTAATCAATCGGAGTCCCAAGGAGCGGGCAACGCCAACCCAAAGCCATCGCGGCGGTCTTGTTCGTGGTCGCACAGGCTGGCAAGCCACAGCCCCGCCAGTGCCTCGGGGGTCGTCGGTTCGAGCAGACGGAACCAATAGGTTGCCCCGGCACTCACCAGCTTGCGGGTTTGGCGCGGTTCTTTTTTGAGCAGATCCCAGCCCGAATGTGGCTGCCACCGCTCCACAGCCGCCGCGACCAGTTGCAGCCGCACCCCACAACCCATCGGCGGCTCCCCGCTGAGTGACGCATCCAGCCAGCCTGGGCGATAACCGGCCTCAAACACCCCAGGAGTCAGCAGCGTCAGCGTCAACCCGCCGACCTTGTGAATGTTCTCAAACCACTGCTCCGGCGGTTGTGGCCACGCCGATTCCGGTTCGGGATGCAGCCGTGCCAGCCGTCGCTCCCCGCCCAGATGCACCACACCCGCCGCTAGCGGCGCGGCACAGCGTGCCAGTAAGCGCAGACGCGGCGGGGTTGATTTTTTTAGCCGTGGATTATCCGCCTCTAAATCCAGCCCTTCGGTTTGAAATAACTGCGCGGTCGCGGCGGCCAGTGTGGCGGAGTTGATCGCCACATGGGTGCGCCGCTCCCCTTTGGGTGGTGACCAGCCGCGATTGCTCAGCTTTTTGTGATTGAGCGTCTCGCCAAGGCGAAATGCCAGCAAATCTTTCAAATTCCACCATGCCGGCCCTGTGCTGGCCTTGCCCTGAATGGATTCAGCCAGCCGCAACGGGCGCAGTCCTTCGGGCAGATCGGCATCACAGCCATTCTCGAAGTCACTTGGCTCTAAACGCAGACACTTCGCCTCCGCGCCATGCCCAAAATACTGCGCATCGGCTGGCTTGGGCGCGAGCCAACAACACACGCCCTTGGCATTGATGCGCATCAGCAGCGGTGCATGCACAGTCAGTTTACCCAATTCATCACTGAATTCTCGACCTTCAGCCCGCGCCGAAGCAGTACGCAAACAGCCCGCCAGTGTCGAAGGTGGCGGGAAACGCGCCGGATCAGCACCAGTCTGATCATCAAACGGTCGCCCCGAACGCACAATCAGCGGTGCCAATGGCTCCAGACTCACCACCGAACTAGTAGTCGTCGGCTTTGGTTCCTCGCGCTGAACGCGGACAGATTGCGCCGCCACTTTCGGCTGAGTGGTGTTCGTTTCCCTCTGTTGCCGCTGCTGCTTGCGGTGATTGATCTTGGGTTGTTTCTTGGGTTGTTTCTTGGATTTTTTGCTCATTATTCGCGCACTCCCAAATCAGCAGCAGTCTGGGCGGATAACCAGCGGGCAAGGATCAAACTATCCGCCAAAGTCCCCAACGATTGACGGCGAACACTGGCTAAAATACTGTTACGCTGCGTTTTATCGAGTGCTTTCGTCCCACCCCGCGCCTGAGCGCGATCCAGCATCCGCGCCACCTCTGCCGCACGCATCCCCTGTGCCTGAGCACTGTCATCTTCACGCAGCCACGCCAGCCGCTGATCAATCCCACGCAGGTCATACGCCACGCGGCTCGGCAGTTGTCCTTTGTGATAAGCGATGGTGAAGTCTTTCAGCTCAGCAAGCGCCACCCCATCATCCCAATTCGCCCGCCATTCCAGCTCACCGCCGGAGCGAATCCCCAACACAATCGCCAGCGCGTTGCGCGGCTTGTTTGCGGTATCCCCCTTAGCCAAATGCTCAGCACGACCCGCTCGGGCACGCAACGCCCCCAATGGCTCCATCAGATGCCCAATCGCCAGCCCAACCGAAAGCGTGGGGTACTGGTCGGCAGCCAAGCCCAGCGACTTGGCAACCGGCTGGAGTGCTGTCTCAAACGCCTTGGCGAGTGTTTGCGCACAACCAACTGCCTCCGGCAACGACACCAGGGCAAGAACATCATCGCCGCCGGAATAGATCGCATGGCCGTGGTGTTGGCGTACCAGCTCGCGCACGCTGGAGGCAAAGCCATGCAGTGCTTGGGAAATCGCCCGTGAATCGTCCGCCTGCTTTGCCTGTTGCAACAGCGCCCCCATGCGGTCGCCGTCAGCTTTCAGAATCACCGCATAAGGCACCGGAGCGCCCTTGTCCTTTGGCAGTGACCTGATGACCTTCTGGAGCTGCAACAGTGCGTTGTGTGCCTCTGGCTCAGCCGCATCCTCGCCCTTGGCCGCCAGCGCATTCTCCAGCCGAAAGCCATACAGCATCTGCGCATCGTAGGGCAGATCGCGATAAATCCCCTGATTGCCGCTGACCCGAGTCG
>SKYD01000027.1 GCA_007128075.1 Thiorhodovibrio sp. | reverse complement strand
CCTTCACGGCGCACCTGCGCCAGCGCGGGGATGTCGGCGTGCATGATTGCCTCATCGACCACCACCAACGCGCTCTCGCGTTCGCGCACCAGCCCGCGCACCAGCTTGTCTACCTGGTCATGGCTGGGATCGGGATAGGTCTCAAAACCAATCAGCCCAAAGCCATCGGCAAGGGCTTCATCCCCAAAAAATAGCAGACGGGTGGCGCTGTCAGTGGTGTCCATCAGATGCGGTTGAGCAGCAGAATACTCATCACCAATCCGTAGATGGCAATGCCCTCGGCTAACCCCAGAAAGATCAAACTGCGCCCCAGCGCCTCGGGGCGTTCCATCACCGCTGCCAGCGAGGCGGCACCAATCGGACCGACCGCAATCCCAGCACCGATGGTTGATAATCCGGTAGGAATGCCAACCCCCAGAATCGCCAGCCCCATGCCGGTGGAAATTTCAGCCACGGTGCCAGTGTCAGCGAAGGCATCACCAATGCCGAGCACCAGCATCCCGAGCAGCGCACCAAAGAACGCCAGCAGTTGGGTTCCTAAGATGGGCTTAAACCAAGTGCGCAGCCGAGCAACCTGTGTTGGTTGCAGCTCTAAATAGATTCCCGTCGCCACCAGGGCGACAATGGCGAAGGTCATCAAGGCAACGAGCCAGTACATGTTTTAAAGACTCCTGAGCGAGCGGTTGAGGTTGAGTGTGATGTTAATCTATTTCGTTGCGCGATGGAACTTATAGCCATTCACTCTGTTTTCCAGACGATTCAATCGTGGTGCTGCGTTGATATTCACCATCGCGGCCAATGGTTGATCAGCAGGTCGCGATTCAAACCCAATGGGGCGAGCAGGTCGGCTATAGGCGCGGGCGAGGGGCTGATGCCTAACAGCAAAATCAACAAAAACAGCAACACCACTGACCATAGGTTGGGGCTAAATAATTTTAATGCGGTCCCAAAGGAACGCTTGAGCCGCACCCCGGCCAGATCAACACTTGCCAGCTCATCGAGCAACAGATGGGTGACATAACCGACGATCACAAAGCCCGCCACATGCCAGCTTTGCACCGCAGAAAGATCAAACCAATACTCGGCAACCGTTGCCGCCGCCAAAGCCAACACCAACGCCATGAGCAGTGAATGCCACACGCCGCGATGAACCGTGAAATAAGCGAAGCTCATAAATAACGGATAGCGTACAAACAGCCACACCCCCAGCCAGATCACCAACAGTGCCAGCAGCGGCAAACTCGGTGCTAGAGCAAAGGCGATGGCAAAGCCCAGCAAGATTCCCAACAGGAAAAAAAAGGCACGCACTGGCCGCGAATGATTGGAATCGAGGTCGGGGGCAAGGCTGGCGCCAGTGCCAATGACAAACAGCCACTGTGCCTCGCTGGTGCCGACCATGCCGAAATCATAGAGTGCTAAGGCTGCAAAGCTGCTGACCGTGCAGCCAACTGACAAATGGGTTTGAAAATTAGCCATCTTGAATACATGGCACACCCGTTTTGAGGCCGCGCTTATTTTCTGGAAACATCAATGTATTCGCGCTCAATCGCCGTTTCGAGGGCCTGCATGGCTTTGAGCAGTTCTTCATAACGCAACCGCAACCCCGCGAGGCGTTTAATGTGGCTTTGGTCAGATGCATCCTTCTTCTCTTGATTGGTGAGCCCAAAAAAGCACTGCAAATAATCCGCCCGCGATTGCGCAACCATCTCGATCACCGGCTTTAATTGTTCGAGATTGAGTTGCTGCAACACTGGATTGATGGTGCGGCGATTCACTTCTGCAACGGCGTTATTGATTTCTAGCAACAAACGGCGATTGTCATTTGGCATGATGCCCCCTGAGATTGATTGTTAAAGTCCTTTCGACACCCGCTTGATGCTTGGATCCAGCGGGTCGTTGGTGACGCGAAAACCCAGCGATTTGACCAACGCCAACATGCGGTTATTGGCAGTCAGCACCTCGCCTTCCATGCTCCGTAAACCCCGCGAGCGGGCATTGTGCATCAGTGAGCGCATCAGCCGCGCCCCGATGCCGCGATTGCGCCAGGTATCGGCGACCACAATCGCAAATTCACAGCTATCGCCGCCCGGATGTGACATATAGCGTGCCACCCCAACCTCGACCTCTTGCCCTTGCTCGCTGACAACACCAATCAGCGCCATCTCGCGGTCGTAATCGATCTGGGTAAAGCGCACCAGCATCTCCGGGGTTAGCTCCTTAATCGCCTGCATGAAGCGAAAATATTTGGTCTGTTCCGACAGCCCGCGCACAAAATCTTGCTCCATCTGTGCATCTTCAGGGCGAATCGGGCGGATAGTCAAATCAGCTCCATCGGGCAAGGGCACCCGTTCGATTAGATGCTGTGGATAAGGATGGATTGCCATGTGGCCATAAACCGGCATCTGTGGCGGGCGGTAATTGACCTCGATGCGGGCATCGACCGCAATCACATCAAGGTCATTGCCGATGAGTGGATTGATCTCCAGCCCGATGATCTCTGGCAGTTCGCAGACCATTTCCGAGACCCGCTGCAACACCCGCGCCAGTGCTTGCCGATTCATCGGCGGCATATTGCCAAATGCGCCCATCAGCCGCGCCACTCGGGTGTGCTCGATCATGGTTTGAATGATAAAGCTATTCAGCGGCGGCAGCCCCAGTGCCCGGTCTTCAAGCACCTCCATATCCGTGCCACCGGCACCGAAGCTAATGATCGGACCAAAGATCGGATCGCGCACCACCCCAACCATCAGCTCACGGGCGGCGCGTGTTGGGATCATGTGTTCCACTGTCACCCCTTCAATGCGAGCCTCGGGGCGCAGGGTGCGGGCGCGTTCAGTGAGCGCGGCAAAGGCGCGGCGCACCGTCTGCGCATCGCTGATGTTCACCCGCACCCCGTCAACATCAGATTTATAGCGGATATCGGGCGAGTTGATTTTCATCACCACGGGAAACGACAGCACCTCAGCGGCAATCAATGCTTCATTGGGTGTTCGCGCTAAGACGGCTTGGGTTGTCGGAATACGAAATGCCGATAAGATCGCCTTCGCCTCAACGGTGCCTAGAGTTTTGCGCCCTTCCGCCATTACCCCTTCGATAATCAGCCGCGCACCTTCGATGTCGGGGGCGAGCTGGTGCGATAAAGGGCCAGGCGATTGGATGAGCAGTTTTTGGTTGCGCTGCTGGCGACCTAAAAAAGCCAAGGCCTCAACCGCTGCTTCGGGGAGCTTGTAATGAGGAATCCCATGCTCAGAAAACAGGTCATGGGCGGCTGCCACGCGGGTCGCGCCCATCCAGCAGGCGATCACTGGTTTGCGGGTTTTTTTCGCTGCCGCAATCACCGTCTCAGCCACCGCGCTGGCATCAACCGTAGCTAAAGGGGCGAGGATCACCAACACACCATCAACACCCTCATCGGCAAGACAGGCTTTGAGTGCCGCGCCATAGCGTTCAGCGGGGGCATCGCCAATGACATCGATGGGATTGCCATGTGACCAATACTCAGGCAACGCCTGCTCTAAATCAGCACGGGTTTGCTCGCCTAGATTCGCCAGTTGCAGCCCAAGCTCGACAGCGCGATCCGCCGCCAACACCCCAGGACCGCCACCATTGGTGACAATGGCGATGCGGTTGCCATTGAGCCGCTTTCTGGCACCAAAAATCTGAGCGGCAGCAAACAATTGATCGAGACTGTCAACCTGCACCGCGCCGCCGCGCTCCATCACTGCCCGAAACACCTCCGCCGAGCCAACCCAGGCCCCAGTGTGCGATTTTGCCGCCCGGGAGCCTGCGGGATAACGCCCCGTCTTGACCACAATCACCGGCTTGAGCCGTGCTGCGGCACGCAGACCGCTCATAAACCGCCGCGCATCACGGATGCCCTCAACATAGAGCAGAATGCAATGGGTTTGCGGATCAAGTGCCAGATAATCGAGCACATCGCCAAAATCAACATCGGCTGCCGCGCCCAGTGAGACCACCGCCGAATAGCCAATTCGGCGCGGTGTTGACCAATCGAGCATCGCGTTACAGACCGCGCCCGATTGTGACACCAAGGCAATATGCCCTGAGAGCGCCTGATCGTTGCCAAAGGTGGCATTCAAGCCGTGTGCTGGACGCATCACCCCTAGACAATTGGGGCCTAGCACCCGGATTCGATTGCGCCGTGCTGCCTCGACCAGTTTTTCTTGCACCGCGATGCCGCGCTCTCCCTGCTCGGCAAAGCCTGCTGAATGCACCACCGCCGCTTGCACTCCATAGTCGCCGCATTGATCGAGAATCCCCACCGCCTGATCGGCT
>SKYD01000224.1 GCA_007128075.1 Thiorhodovibrio sp. | reverse complement strand
CTTGTGAGCTACCAGAAGGCATCGAAATGGTCATGCCCGGCGATAATGTCAAAATGATCGTTCGGCTCATCGCTCCGATTGCGATGGAAGAAGGGCTGCGCTTTGCGATTCGTGAAGGCGGACGCACAGTGGGTGCCGGTGTCGTCTCCAAGGTGATCGAGTAACAATTAAAATGTAGCCAACACTGACACTAGACTGACAAAAAAACTTGTCAGTCTAGGTTGGTCTGTTGTATACTCCCTAAGTTTAGGCCAGTAGCTCAATTGGCAGAGCAGCGGTCTCCAAAACCGCAGGTTGGGGGTTCAAGTCCCTCCTGGCCTGCCATATCCAACCCGCCCTTAAATCGATTCATTTCCTATGGATATACGAGCTGTAGCGAAAGATCCCAGCTACGATACAGCCAAGCTCGCATTGGCCGCGCTGTTATTGATCGTCGGCATTTGGGGCTTTTATTTATTTGCGGGTTTGTCGCTGTTATTGCGTGTGATCTTATTGTTGATCATTGCCGCAGGATCAGCCGCCACTGTACTGATGACCGAATCAGGGCGCAAATTATGGCGCTTTGGTAGCGATGCGCGCATGGAAGTGCGCAAAGTCGTCTGGCCCTCTCGCCAAGAAACCATGCAGACCACCCTGGTTGTGATTGTGATGGTGTTGTTGCTTGGTTTGGTTTTGTGGCTTTTTGATACCGTTTTGATGACTATTGTGCGCTTCTTGACTGGTCAGGGGGGGTAACAATGGCTTTGCGCTGGTATATCATTCATGCCTTTTCTGGGTTCGAAGGCAAGGTGCAGCAATCGCTTGTCGAACGCATCCAACGAGCAGGCATGCAAAACTACTTTGGTGAGATTTTAGTGCCCACCGAAGAAGTTATCGAGATTCGCAATGGTCAACAGCGCAAAAGCGAGCGTAAGTTTTTTCCTGGCTATGTGCTCGTGCAGATGGAAATGACCAATGAAACCTGGCATTTGGTCAAAGATGTGCCCCGCGTGATGGGTTTTATTGGTGGTCAGGGCGATAAACCCGCGCCGATTCCTGAGTCGCAAGCCAATGCCATTTTACAGCGGGTGCAGGAAGGGGTTGAAAAACCACGACCCAAGATATTGTATCAGCCCGGTGAGGTGGTGCGGGTGATCGATGGACCATTCACTGATTTTAATGGTGTTGTCGAAGAAGTTGACTACGATAAAAGCCGCATTAAAGTCTCAGTGTTGATCTTTGGGCGCTCAACGCCCGTTGATCTTGAGTTTACCCAGGTCGAAAAAGGCTAAAGTCCCCCAAATCAAAGCCCGGGGAGCCGAGCAACTGTTCGGCGTTTGCACCCATTCAAGGAGAAACCCATGGCGAAGAAAGTAACCGCCTACATCAAGTTACAGGTCAAGGCTGGTGAGGCCAATCCCAGCCCACCAGTCGGGCCTGCGCTTGGTCAGCATGGCGTGAACATTATGGAGTTCTGTAAGGCATTCAATGCCAAAACCCAAGAACTCGAAAAAGGATTGCCAACCCCGGTTGTGATCACCGTTTATGCGGATCGCAGCTTTACCTTCATCACCAAAACCCCGCCTGCCTCGGTGTTGCTCAAAAAAGCCATCGGCGTTGCCAAGGGCAGCAGCACACCAAATACCAACAAGGTAGGCACGATCAGCCGGGCGCAGTTAGAAGAGATTGCCCAAACCAAGATGCCCGACCTCAATGCGGCGAGCTTGGATGCTGCGGTGCGCACCATTGCTGGTAGTGCGCGGGCGATGGGAATTGATGTTGAGGGGGCTAATTAATGGCAAAGTTAACCAAACGCGCCACAATGCTGCGCGAAAAAGTCGAGATCGGCAAGCTCTATCCAGCCGAAGAAGCCTTTAGACTGTTGCGCGAACTTTCAACCGTCAAATTTCGCGAAAGTGTTGATGTCTCGGTGAATCTTGGCGTTGATCCTCGCAAATCCGATCAGGTGGTGCGCGGAGCAACCGTGCTGCCGCATGGCATTGGTAAGGAAGTGCGTGTTGCCGTTTTTGCCCAAGGTGCCAATGCTGAGGCAGCAACCGAAGCTGGTGCTGAGCGCGTGGGCATGGACGATCTTGCCGAAGAAATGAAAGCCGGCAATCTGGATTATGGCGTGGTGATCGCCGCACCTGATGCGATGCGTGTTGTTGGTCAATTGGGCAAGCTGCTCGGCCCACGGGGGCTGATGCCCAATCCCAAGGTTGGCACCGTCACCCCCAATGTCGCTGAAGCGGTGCGCAATGCCAAAGCCGGTCAGGTGCGCTATCGCACAGACAAGGCTGGCATTATTCATTGTCCGCTTGGCAAAATCGATTTTGATGCTGAAAAACTGCGCGAAAACCTTGAGGCACTGCTTGCCAATCTGATGAAGATCAAGCCCTCTGCTGCCAAAGGTATCTATATGCGCAAAGTCACCGTGTCCTCAACGATGGGGCCAGGATTGGTCATTGATCACGGTGCATTGAAATTTTAATTTATGAGTGGATGATGTTTCATCCACTGATCACGACCTTTGAGACACCTGTTGGTTGTAATCCAACGGGTGGTCAAAGACCGCAGGTGGTGCGCCAAGTGCAAGGACGCATTGGTCAGCAGCTTAATGCTCTAGCCTGCGCAGACAGTGTTCTCGATTCAGATCGCTGATGACAGCGCACATCACACAATCTAATGACTGCCAAGGAACGCGGTCATTCGCTCTGACCTAAGAGGTGACGACAGTGGCGCTTAGTTACGCCGAAAAAGAGATCATCGTCGCCGAAGTCGCGGAAAAAGCAAAAACTGCTTATTCGGCGATTGGTGCCGATTATCGGGGGCTGACCGTTGCCCAGATGACCGAGCTGCGCCGTCGGGCGCGTGAAGCGGGGGTCTATCTGCGCGTGGTAAAAAACACGCTTGCCAAGCGTGCTTTAGCCGACACCGACTTTGCCTGCATGCAGGAAGGCTTACGCGGTCCATTGCTGCTCGGCTTTGGGCTTGATGATCCCGGGTCGGTGGCGCGGGTTGCCGAGGCTTTTGCCAAAGAGCACGATAAGTTTCAAGTAAAAATGATCGCTGTTTCGGGTCAATTACTTGATCCTTCGCAGCTCTCGGCACTGGCAAAAATGCCAACCTACGACCAGGCAGTGAGCCAGCTCATGTCTGTGATGAAGGCACCCGTCCAAAAACTCGCCGCGACCATGAACGAAGTGCCCAGCAAGCTGGTGCGCACGCTTGCAGCGGTTCGCGATGCCAAAGAGGCCGCATAAGCTGCTTTTGACCGCTCGCTGACGCAGCGACCATCTACATTCAGTTTCAGGAGAGCCGAAATGGCTGTATCAAAAGACGAAATTTTAGACGCAATCGCCAACATGACGGTAATGGATGTCGTTGATCTGATCAGCGCCATGGAAGAGAAATTTGGGGTGACGGCTGCGGCTGCGGTCGCGGTTGCACCTGCTGGCGCTGGTGCTGATGCCGCTCCTGTTGAGGAGCAGACCGAGTTTGATGTTGTGCTGACCTCCTTTGGTGCCAACAAAGTTGCTGTGATCAAGGTGGTGCGTACCATCACTGGGCTGGGGCTGAAAGAAGCCAAGGATGCAGTTGAAGGTGTTCCCACCACGCTCAAAGAGGGCATCTCCAAAGCTGACGCTGAGGCAGCCAAGAAGGAGCTTGAAGAAGCTGGCGCGTCTGTCGAAATTAAGTAACCCGCGCTTTCATCGCGTACCAGACAGCGTTTAACGCAAGGCTGGCGGCACTTAGTCGCCGGCCTTTTGCTGTTGGCAGCGATTTTTATTGATTTTTATTTGAGCGTCTCCCCCCAGAGCAATTCATCAGAGGAAAGGCGGAATGGCCTATTCGTTCACTGAAAAAAAGCGCATCCGGAAAGATTTCGGCAAGCGTCCAAGTATCCTAGATGTGCCTTTTCTGCTCGCTACGCAGATTGACTCCTATCACGATTTTTTGCAACTCAATCGGCGCCCTAATGAGCGCGAGAATCTGGGGTTGCATGCGGCTTTTCAATCCATTTTCCCCATCGAGAGCTATTCTGGCAATGCCGCGCTGGAATATGTCAGCTATCGGTTATGCGATCCGGCGTTTGATGTCCGCGAATGCCATCTACGAGGTGCCAGCTATGCCGCCCCGCTGCGGGTGAAATTGCGTCTGGTGATCTATGACAAGGACGCACCCGCTAGCGCGCGCGTGGTCAAGGACATTAGAGAACAAGAGGTGTTCATGGGCGAGATGCCCTTGATGACCGACACCGGCACCTTCATTATCAACGGCACCGAGCGGGTGATTGTCTCGCAGCTTCATCGCTCACCTGGAGTGTTTTTTGACCACGACAAGGGCAAAACCCATTCTTCGGGCAAATTGCTGTTTTCAGCGCGGGTGATTCCCTACCGTGGCTCATGGCTCGATTTTGAGTTCGATCCCAAAGACCATGTTTATGTCCGCATTGATCGGCGCCGCAAATTGCCAGCGACCGTGCTGTTGCGCGCCCTCGGCTATAGCGTCGATGAGATTTTGGCACTGTTTTTTGACACCGATACTTTTTATCTCGGTGACACCACTGAGGTGGCATTGGTGCCAGAGCGGCTCCGCGGCGAGACGGTCAATTTTGAGATTCGCATCAACGATGAGATATTAGTTGAGCAAGATAAGCGAGTCACTGCCCGTCATATCCGCGAATTGCAAAAAGCGGGAATTGAGCGGCTGGCGGTGCCTGATGATTTCCTGTTGGGGCGCACCATCGCTAAAACCTTACACAATCCCGAATCAGATGAGGTGATTGCCGAGGCCAACAGCGAATTAACCACCGAGTTATTAGAGCAACTGCGAACACAAGGGGTCAAACAAATTGAAACCCTGTTTGTCAATGAGCTCGATCATCAGCCAGCGATCTCGGAAACCTTGCGCATTGAACAAGCCCAAACCGATTTAGAGGCGCAGGTCGAAATCTATCGGATGATGCGCCCTGGGGAGCCACCGACCAAGGACGCGGCGCAAAATCTGTTCCACAATCTCTTTTTTACTCCAGATCGTTATGATCTGTCCACAGTTGGGCGGATGAAATTCAATCGTCGTCTGAGCCGTGAGGCCACCGAAGGCGCGGGGATTCTTTACGATTGGCGTTATTTTAGTAAACGAAATGATGCTTTTTCTAAAAAACTCTGTGCTGAGTACGGCGAGACTTCGGATATTGTCGATGTCATGCGGATACTCGTTGAGCTGCGCAATGGACGCGGCAGCGTTGACGACATTGATCATCTAGGCAATCGGCGGATTCGTTGCGTTGGCGAGATGGCGGAAAATCAATTCCGTGTCGGCTTGGTGCGGGTGGAGCGTGCAGTCAAGGAGCGGCTGTCACTGGCTGAATCTGAAGGGCTGATGCCACAAGAGCTGATCAACGCCAAGCCCGTTTCCGCTGCAATTAAGGAATTTTTTGGCTCCAGCCAGCTCTCGCAGTTCATGGACCAGAACAATCCGCTGTCTGAGGTCACCCACAAACGCCGCGTCTCAGCACTCGGCCCTGGCGGTTTAGCCCGTGAACGCGCTGGCTTTGAGGTGCGCGATGTGCATCCAACGCACTATGGTCGGGTGTGTCCGATTGAGACCCCAGAAGGCCCCAACATTGGGCTGATCAACTCGCTGGCGGTCTATGCCCGCACCAATTCCTACGGCTTTCTCGAAACTCCTTACCGTAAGGTGGAAAATGGTCAGGTCACGGATACTATTGACCATCTGTCCGCCATTGAGGAAGGCCATTTTGTGATCGCGCAGGCCAATGCCACGCTCGATGATGAAGGGCGGCTGACCGATGCGCTGGTATCCTGTCGTCATCAAAACGAATTCACGATGAAGGCACCTGATGAGGTGCAATACATGGATGTCTCGCCACGACAGATTGTGTCGGTGGCAGCCTCGCTGATTCCATTTTTAGAACACGACGATGCCAACCGCGCCCTGATGGGTTCGAACATGCAGCGTCAGGCGGTGCCAACTTTGCGTGCTGAAAAGCCACTGGTTGGCACCGGCATGGAGCGCGTGGTTGCCAAAGATTCAGGGGTTGTGGTTTGTGCGCGACGCGGCGGCGTGGTGCATTCGGTGGATGCTGGACGGATCGTGGTGCGTGTTAATGACAACGAAACCGAGGCTGGCGAGCCAGGTGTCGATATCTACAATCTCACCAAATACACCCGTTCCAATCAGAACACCTGCATCAATCAACGCCCGCTGGCGCGTCCTGGTGATGTGGTGTGCAAAGGCGATGTGCTCGCTGATGGCCCTTCAACCGATATGGGCGAATTGGCACTGGGACAGAATCTGCGCGTTGCCTTTATGCCGTGGAATGGCTACAACTTTGAGGATTCGATCCTAGTCTCCGAGCGCGTGGTGCAAGAAGATCGCTTCACCACCATCCACATTGAGGAGCTAACCTGCGTTGCCCGAGATACCAAACTCGGCCCTGAAGAAATCTCCAGTGATATTCCCAATGTTGGTGAATCGGCGCTGAATCGGCTCGATGAGTCGGGGATTATCTATGTCGGCGCTGAGGTGCGCGATGGCGACATTTTGGTCGGCAAGGTGACACCAAAAGGTGAAACCCAGCTCACACCAGAAGAAAAATTGTTGCGCGCCATCTTTGGCGAGAAAGCCTCGGATGTGAAGGATACCTCGGTGCGGCTGCCCTCGGGGATGGCAGGAACGGTGGTGGATGTTCAGGTGTTCACCCGCGATGGGGTTGAGAAGGACAAACGCGCCCAAGAAATCGAGGACATGGAGCTGGATCGAACCCGCAAGGATCTCGACGATCAGTTGCGGATCATGGAAAACGACACCTTCAGCCGGGTTGAAAAAATGCTGCTCGGCAAGGTGGCGGATGGTGGTCCCAATGGGCTTAAAGCGGGCACCAAAATCACCAAAGGCTATCTCAATGAGATCACCGAGCGCGGCAAAAAACGCGATCGCTGGCTGGAAATCCGTTTGCGCAATGAGGACACAGCCCATCAGCTTGAGGCGATCACCAAACAAATTCAAGAACAGCGCGAGCGGTTTCGTGAGCGGCTAGAGGTCAAAAAACGCAAGATCACCCAAGGCGATGATCTTGCACCTGGTGTGCTCAAAATGGTCAAGGTCTATGTCGCGGTCAAACGCCGGATTCAACCCGGCGACAAAATGGCGGGCCGACATGGCAACAAGGGGGTTATTTCACGGGTGGTGCCGATTGAGGACATGCCATTTAGTGCCGATGGCGAGCCGGTTGATATCGTGCTCAACCCGTTGGGTGTTCCATCGCGCATGAATGTCGGCCAGGTACTCGAAACCCATCTTGGCTGGGCGGCCAAAGGGCTGGGGCATCGCATCGCGGCGATGCTCCAAGCTCAGGCAGGGATTGCCGAGCTGCGGGCGTTTCTTGCCGAGATTTACAACACCAGCGGCAAACCAGAACAGCTTGACAACTTAACTGATGAAGAAATTCTGGAGCTTGCCCGCAATCTAAGCGGCGGGGTGCCCTTGGCAACCCCGGTGTTTGATGGGGCCCACGAGGACGAGATTCGTCAAATGTTGCGATTGGCGGGGCTATCCGAAAGCGGTCAGACCACGCTCTATGATGGACGCACTGGCGAGGCATTCGACCGCCCGGTGACTGTGGGCTATATGTACATGCTCAAGCTCAACCATCTGGTCGATGACAAAATGCACGCCCGTTCCACTGGGCCCTACAGTCTGGTCACCCAGCAACCGCTTGGCGGCAAGGCACAGTTTGGTGGGCAACGCTTTGGTGAAATGGAGGTCTGGGCGCTGGAGGCCTATGGTGCCGCCTACACGCTACAAGAAATGTTGACGGTCAAATCCGATGATGTTTCTGGCCGCACCAAGATGTACAAAAACATTGTCGATGGTGACCATCGCATGGAGGCGGGGATGCCCGAATCCTTCAATGTCTTGGTCAAAGAAATCCGCTCATTGGCAATCAACATCGAGCTAGAACAGCAGTAAGCGCCTGGTTGCGCTCCGTTTCGCAGTGAAGGAGGTCGGTCGTGAAAGATCTACTAAGAGTTATCAAGCAACAAGGTCAGGTGCTGGAATTTGATGCCATCAAAATCGCGCTGGCTTCACCGGAGATGATCCGCTCGTGGTCCTATGGCGAGGTCAAAAAACCCGAAACCATTAACTACCGCACCTTCAAGCCCGAGCGCGAAGGGCTATTTTGTGCCAAAGTGTTTGGTCCAATCAGCGATTACGAATGCTTGTGTGGCAAATACAAACGGCTCAAGCATCGCGGTGTCGTGTGCGAGAAATGCGGCGTGGAAGTCACGCTGGCGAAGGTACGCCGCGAGCGCATGGGGCATATTGATCTTGCCAGCCCGGTTGCCCACATCTGGTTTCTCAAATCCTTGCCGTCGCGCATTGGTTTGCTGCTTGATATGACTTTGCGCGACATTGAGCGCGTGCTCTATTTTGAGTCGTTCGTGGTCGTTGACCCGGGGATGACTGAGCTAGAGCGTCACCAGTTGCTCACTGATGAGCAATATCTGGAGGCGCTTGAGGTGCATGGCGATGAGTTCGATGCCCGCATGGGTGCCGAGGCTGTCTACGAATTGTTGCGCACGCTCGATCTCGACACCGAGATTCGCCAGATGCGCGAAGAAATCGAGACCACCAATTCTGAGACCAAGATCAAAAAGCTCAGCAAGCGGCTCAAACTCATGGAGTCTCTGCATGGTTCAGGCAACCGTCCTGAGTGGATGATTTTAACCGTGCTGCCAGTGTTGCCACCGGAGCTGCGGCCATTGGTGCCACTGGATGGTGGACGCTTTGCGACCTCTGATTTGAATGATCTGTATCGACGGGTGATCAATCGCAACAACCGCTTAAAGCGGCTGCTGGATCTGATCGCACCTGACATCATCGTGCGCAACGAAAAGCGCATGTTGCAGGAATCGGTCGATGCGCTGCTCGATAATGGACGGCGTGGGCGGGCGATCACTGGCACCAACAAGCGGCCACTGAAATCGCTTGCCGATATGATCAAGGGCAAGCAGGGGCGCTTCCGCCAGAATCTACTCGGCAAGCGCGTCGATTATTCAGGGCGTTCAGTGATTGTGGTCGGGCCAACACTCAAGCTCCACCAATGCGGTCTGCCCAAAAAGATGGCGCTGGAGCTGTTCAAGCCGTTTATTTTCAGCAAGCTGCAATTTCGCGGACTGGCTGCCACCATCAAGGCGGCAAAAAAGATGGTCGAGCGCGAAACCGCCGAGGTCTGGGATATTCTCGAAGAGGTGATCCGCGAACACCCGGTGATGCTCAACCGCGCCCCGACCTTGCACCGCTTAGGCATTCAGGCCTTTGAGCCGGTGCTGATCGAAGGCAAGGCGATTCAGTTGCATCCGCTGGTTTGTACTGCGTTTAATGCCGACTTTGACGGCGATCAGATGGCGGTGCATGTGCCCTTGTCGCTGGAGGCGCAGCTTGAGGCGCGGGCGTTGATGATGGCGACGAATAATATTCTCTCGCCTGCCAACGGTGAGCCGATCATTGTGCCCTCGCAAGATGTGGTGCTGGGGCTGTATTACATGACCCGTGAACGCATCAATGCCAAGGGCGAAGGGCTGGTGCTAACCGATATTAACGAGGCACGGCGTGCCTATGAGACCGGCCATGCCCACTTGCAAGCACGGGTCAAGGTGCGTATCCGTGAGGTGATTCGTGAATCAGATGGCAGTGAGCATTGCAACATCAGCATCAAAGACACCACCATCGGACGGGCGTTGGTGTGGGAGATCATCCCCGAAGGGCTGCCGTTTGAACTGGTCAATCGCAACCTAGGCAAAAAACAAATTTCGCAGTTGATCAACCGCTGCTATCGCGTACTAGGACTCAAGGACACGGTGGTCTTTGCCGACCAGGTCATGTATCTGGGCTTTCGCATGGCAACCCACGCTGGTATTTCCATTGGTCTGGAAGACATGGAGGTGCCTGATGAAAAGGCGACGATCTTGGAAATTGCCGAGGGGCAGGTCAAAGAAATCGAAGACCAATATGCTTCAGGTCTGGTGACCAACGGCGAGCGTTACAACAAAGTCGTGGATATCTGGTCGCACACCAACGAACAGGTCGCCAAATCGATGATGCGCAAGCTGGGCAAGGATCGGGTGACGGATCGTGACGGTCACGAGGTCGAACAGGATTCGTTTAATTCGATTTATATGATGGCCGACTCCGGTGCCCGTGGTTCAGCGGCGCAGATTCGCCAATTGGCGGGGATGCGCGGGCTGATGGCCAAGCCCGATGGCTCGATCATCGAGACCCCGATCACTGCCAACTTCCGTGAAGGGCTGAATGTGATTCAGTACTTTATCTCCACCCACGGCGCACGCAAAGGCTTGGCAGATACCGCGCTCAAAACTGCCAACTCTGGCTATCTGACCCGCCGTCTGGTCGATGTCGCCCAGGATATGGTGGTACTCGAAGTTGATTGCGGCACCGAGCAAGGGCTGTTGATGACCCCGGTCATCCAAGACAGCGATGTCGTCGAGCCGCTGCGTGAGCGCATCTTGGGGCGGGTTGTGGCGGCGGATATCTATGAGCCAGGAACAGACAATATCCTCTGTCCTGCTGGCACTTTACTTGATGAGCAATGGGTCGAGCATCTGGAACAGGTAGGGATCGACCAGGTGTCAGTGCGTTCACCGATCACTTGTGAAGCGCGATTGGGCGTGTGTGCGCAATGCTACGGCCGCGACTTGGCGCGTGGACATCGGGTCAATCAAGGTGAGGCTGTGGGCGTGATTGCTGCTCAGTCCATCGGTGAGCCAGGCACCCAGTTGACCATGCGTACCTTCCATATCGGTGGTGCCGCCTCGCGGGCTGCGGCAGTCAACAATGTGCAGATCAAAGCGACGGGCTTTATCCGACTACACAACATCAAGACCGTGCAACATTCCAAAGGGCATCTGGTGGCGGTGTCGCGTTCTGGTGAATTAACTGTCACCGACGACAAAGGACTGGAACGCGAACGCTATAAAATCCCCTATGGCGCGACCTTGGCGGTCAATGACGGCGATCAGGTGGACGGTGGACAGGTGGTTGCAACCTGGGATCCGCACACCCATCCCGTGGTCACTGAGGTGGCAGGTCATCTACGCTTTGAAGATTTTATTGATGGCCTGACCGTGCAATCGCAATCCGATGATGTCACCGGGCTGACCTCGCTGGTGGTGCTTGATCCCAAGCAACGCCCCGCCGCTGGCAAGGATTTGCGCCCGGTGGTGACTCTGCTCGATGAACAGGGGGAGCCGTTAAATCTTGCTGGCACCGAGCTGCCCGCCCGCTACTATCTGCCCTCGGGAGCGATTGTTGGGGTAACCGATGGAGCCTCGGTCGGGGTGGGTGATATTTTGGCGCGTCTTCCACAAGAATCGAGTAAAACCCGCGATATCACTGGCGGTCTGCCGCGGGTTGCCGATTTGTTTGAGGCGCGCAAGCCCAAGGATCAGGCATTGATGGCGGAGGCCACGGGTACGGTGAGCTTTGGTAAGGACACCAAAGGCAAGATGCGGCTGATCATCACCCAGGAAAATGGCGAGACGGTTGAAGAGCTGATTCCAAAATGGCGCAATGTCAGCGTGTTTGAAGGTGAGCATGTGGAGCGCGGTGAGATCATCTCCGAGGGTGAACTCAATTCACACGACATTCTGCGGCTCAAAGGGGTCACTGCCCTGGCTGAATATCTGGTCAAAGAGATTCAGGATGTTTATCGCTTGCAAGGGGTACGCATCAACGACAAGCATATTGAGGTGATTGTGCGCCAGATGCTGCGCAAGGTGCAGGTGACCAATCCTGGCGACACTCGGCTGCTGCGCGGAGAGCAGGTCGATTATTCGGTGGTGGCGGCTGAAAATGAGCGCGTGCTTGCCGAGAACAAATGGGCAGCGCAGTGGGAGCCGTTATTGTTAGGTATCACCAAGGCCTCGCTGGCAACCGAATCGTTCATCTCTGCCGCCTCATTCCAAGAAACCACGCGGGTGTTAACTGAATCAGCGGTGCGTGGTTTGGTCGATCATCTCAATGGCTTAAAAGAGAATGTCATTGTTGGGCGACTGATTCCTGCTGGCACCGGGCTTGCCTACCATAACGAGCGGCGGCGGCGACGCAATGCCGATGCCAATGGGGCTGATGCCCATGAGCGTTTAGAGATTGCCACCGAAGAACTCACCCAAGCAATTCGTGATGCCTTCAGTGCCTCTGAGCAGCCAACGCCAGAATAGACCCCACTGGCGGTGTTCAGGGCGTGTGTGGAATAACAGCAATTCTGTGACTGACATGCACCTGATCATCGCCTATCTTGGCATCCACCAGGACATCCCACACCCCAACTAAGGGATAGCTGAGGGTTGCGGCATAGCGACCTGGGGCTTCGGCGACCATTGGCAGCGCGAAATCACGCTTTGCAGCGGCGGGGCGGTAGTTATACAGCGTCACCGTCTCAGGTGTGACAGGCTGACCCGCTGTATCAACAATAAAAAAGCGCAGCGTCACTGCGGTGTTTTGGATAAGATCGGGGGGGATATCGAGATTGGTTGTCCACCGTGCTGCTGTCGCCGCCCGTGAGGTCAACTCCTGTTCCGTCGCCTGTCCACGAACATAATAGTCATCGACCACCAGCCCGGGATTGGTGACAATCGCTAGGGTGACCATGGTGGCATTGACTAAAAACACCACTGCGACCAGGGCAATCCAGCCCATTAACCACGGATTGCGCCTCAGTGCGCTTAGCTCTAATCGTGTTGGCATTATGGCGAATCTAATGTCAGCCAGGTTTGCAGTGCCTCGATCAACGCCTGTGCCTGAGCACGACTGGAGATGTTAAATTTTGATTGCTGACGGTATTCGCCATTGCGTTTTTGATAGCGGCGAATGGTGTAGCGTTCAGGGCTATAGGCTGCCTTGCTACGATCCCAGTCTTGGTAGCGATAGAGCACCGTTGCCCAACTGCCTTTGGACAAAATGATTTTATCCAGTTCTTTGGTGGTTTCAACGCCAGCATCATCTGTGTAACGAACGGTTAAGTCTTCGATGGTTGCAGCCATATCATTTATATTTTGGTTTTGAGATTATAAAATCACGCCGACAACAATCGACTATAAATAGTCTGATTTTAGGCATTTCGCTCTCCTAAAGATTGTGATAAAACCAGAAGATAAAATCAAGAACAATTTTTTGCTTTGAAATCAATTATCCACCGGTTGCATTCATCGTGCGTTCGAGGCTGGCAATCTCCGGGTGTAAAAATTGATGCCCCTGGGGTTTGTGGCATATCGCAGTGCGGATGGCGCGTTGTACGCGCTGGTCATCGCTTGGATAAGCGCGCAACAGCCGGCGCAAGTCCATGCTCTGGCTGTGACCGAGACAAAACAGCAACTGTCCAGCGGCAGTCACTCGCACCCGATTGCATTGCGCACAAAAATTGTCGCTTTGTGGTGCGATGATCCCGACTCGTGTCTTTGTTCCCGCAATCTGCCAATAACGCGCCGGGCCACCATCAGCAGCACTGTGATCGGGATGCAGCACAAAATCACGGGTGAGGTCATTAAGAATCGCCGCACTGGGATAAAAGCGCGGTGCCGGGGTGTTGATCTGTTGTCCGAGCGGCATCTCTTCAATAAAACGGATGTCAACGCCCTGATCGATGGCAAAGGCGACCAATGCGGGCGCTTCCTGTTGATTGATCCCATTGATCAACACACTATTGAGCTTTATGCGCACAAATCCAGCAGCCTGCGCGGCAGCGATTCCATCAAGCACTTGCTGCAAATCACCGCTGCGGGTGATGGTGCGAAAACGGGCAGGATGCAGAGTGTCGAGACTAATATTCAGCCGCTTGACCCCAGCCGCCGCAATCGAATCAGCGAGTTGCACCAGCCGCATCCCATTGGTGGTCAGGCTTAAATCGATGCCTAGAATGGCTCCAAGTTGCGCCAACAACCACAGCACATTGCGGCGCACCAATGGCTCACCGCCAGTCACCCGCAGTCGGGTAACACCTAAAGCAGTGAAACAACGCCCGAGTCGGGCAAGCTCTTCGAGGGTCAACAACTGCGCACGCGGCAAAAATCGCGGCCTCTGATTCATGCAATACAAACAGCGCAGATCACAGCGATCTGTGACTGAGAGTCGGACATAATTGATCTGTCGTCCAAAACGATCAACCAGTAGCGCAGGCGATGAGCTCACGAATTGTTCTCGACATCTTCACGCTTCAAACACCAACTATGGTGAATTTTCGTGCGGCGGGCAAAATCGCGGGGGATGGTCTGCAATGGCTGAGCGTGAATGCCAACAGCGGCCAGAGCCGCTTCATCGAGCTTAAAGGTGCGCAGATGGGTGGTAAAGATCAGCTCGCCCTCCGGGGTCAGCCAATCCATCGCCGCTTGAATCAGCGGCAGATGATCGCGCTGGATATCCAGCGTCTCGCGCATCCGCTTCGAGGTTGAAAAACTCGGCGGGTCAAGAAAAATCAGCCCAAAGCGGCGACGCTGGTTGGCTTGGCGTAGCCAGGTCAGACAATCCGCTTGGATGACCTGATGGGCTGGGGCAGTAAAGCCATTGAGTGCCAGATTGCGCCGCGCCCACTGACAATAGGTGGTGGAGAGATCAACTGTCGTCGTCGAGCGTGCCCCGCCCTTGGCAGCATGACAACTGGCAACCCCCGTGTAGCCAAACAGATTTAACACATCGCGCCCGCTGGCTTGCTGGGCAATCAAACGCCGCGTCTCACGATGGTCGAGAAATAAGCCGGTATCGAGATGGTCTTCAAGATTGACCAGCAGCCGCAGCCCATCTTCAAGCACCGTAAACCAACGCCCACTCTCCGCGAGTTTCTCGTATTGGGCGTGTCCTTTGTGGCGCTGGCGCACCTTGAAAAATAGATCCGATTCGGCGATGTCGAGCGTGTCTACAATCACGCCCAACGCCTCGCGCAGCCGCCGCCGGGCAATCTTGGGATCGATGGTGGCAGGCGGCGCATATTCCTGAACATGCGCCAAGCGTCGCCCCGAGGTGTCAGGATCAACACTGGTGTAAATGTCAATCGCCAGCGCATATTCTGGCAAATCCG
>SKYD01000208.1 GCA_007128075.1 Thiorhodovibrio sp. | reverse complement strand
TTTACTGAAACAAGAACCTTCTAATCTGCGCATGTCCAAGAAACACCGCAAGGTCGCTCTGGATGATGACTACCGCGCTAAAGTACTATTTGGATAAGGATTTATACGCGCTCGCCCTGTGCCACTGCCCAGCAGGTCAGCGGCAGTGATCAAGGCAAATTTAGAATTGCTGCTTTGCCACACTAAAGCCCGCGCTCAAGCTGAATCCGTGCATAGGCATCGCAAATCTGTTGCGTGGTTGCAGCGGCAGTGTCCATCTGCGCGGCACTAAGGCCGCGGGCGGCGAGTTTGTCGGGATGATGCTGGCTAAGTAGCCGCCGATAAGCGCGGGTGATGGTGGCAGTGGAATCATCGGGCAACGCCCCCAGCAGCCGATAAGCATGAAGCAATTGTGCCTCGGCATCGGTTGCCGCCTGCTCGATCTGGACAAGCTGCTCTAGCCGCTTAAATAAGCGTCTGGGCATTCGCAACCGTCGCCGCACCTGTTCGAGCACTGCGCGGCGTTGTGGTGATGGTGGATTGGTCACATAGGCTGCTTGCAATTGCAATTGCACAAATAGCTCAATCAACCCATGATGCCCACGGGCGTGGCGGCGAAAATCACTCAATCCGGTTGCGAGATCAAAATCGGGGGATGTGCCGTGCTGAAAGTGTGCGCTGGCGGTGTCGCATTGCGCATCGCTCAGCCGCATCCGCACCATCACCGACTCGGCATGGTGAATGTCAACGGGCAACACCTGGCCATCAATGTTCGCCAGATACCCCATAGTGGCAAACGCACTGTCACACAGCACCTGTTGTAAGTGCTGTTGTTCGGCTGGAGTCAGCGGCTGCTGGCGGGTGAGCCGCCACAACCCAAAATCAAACCCTAGCCCCAGCACCAGACCAATGCCTGCCCCGGGCAGTCCACCGACCACAAAGCCAGTCAGGGCAGCAACTGGGGTGCCCAGCCATGCCATCGGTTAGCTTTGCGCCAGTGCCTGATCGAGATCGGCGAGAATATCGTCGATGTGCTCGATGCCGATGGACAGACGCACCAAATCTTCCGACACCCCAGCAGCACTCAGCTCTTCAGGCGCAAGCTGGCGATGGGTGGTGGTTGCCGGGTGACACGCCAGCGTTTTGGCATCACCGATGTTGACCAGCCGCACCGCCAGTTGCAGCGCGTCGATAAACCGCGCCCCCCCCTCGCGTCCGCCGTCGATACCAAAGGATAAGATCGAGCTGGCGCGCGCCCCGCTCATGTAACGCTGCACCAGCGGATAATCGGGGCTGTCGGGCAGACCGGCATAGCGCACCCAGAACACCTTGGGATGGTTATCGAGAAAATGCGCCACCGCCAGCGCGTTCTCGCAATGGCGATCCATGCGCACCGCCAGGGTTTCGATCCCTTGCAGGATTAAAAAGCTGTTAAACGGCGAGATCGCTGCCCCCATGTTGCGCAAGGGCACCACCCGTGAGCGGCCAATATAAGCCGCCGCCCCCAGCGCCTCGGTGTAGATCACATTGTGATAGGACACATCAGGCTCATTGAGCATCGGGAACCGTGCCGGATGCTCCGCCCACGGAAAACGCCCCGAATCAACGATCATCCCGCCGAGGGTGGTGCCATGTCCGCCCAGATATTTGGTCAGGGCATGAATCACAATGTCAGCACCATGCTCAAATGGACGGCACAGATACGGTGTTGGTACTGTATTATCGACCATCAGCGGCAGCCCGTGGGCATGGGCTAACTCTGCCAGCGCGGCAATATCCGCCACATGACCGGCGGGATTGCCAATCGATTCACAAAAGATCGCCCGTGTGCGCTCGTCGATCTGCGCTGCCATTGCCCCAATATGGTTGGGCGTGACCAGCCGCACCTGAATCCCTAAACGCGGTAAGGTGTGGGCAAACAGGTTATAAGAGCCGCCATAGAGTGCAGCCGCCGCGACGATGTTGTCACCGGCCTGGGCAATGGTCAAAATTGCATTGGTCACTGCCGCCATCCCCGAGGCAAGCGCCAGCGCCCCCACGCCGCCTTCCAGGGCTGCAACCCGCTCTTCCAGCACCGCGCTGGTCGGATTCATCATCCGCGTATAGATATTGCCCGGGATTTTGAGATCAAACAGATCGGCGGCATGTTGGGTATCATCAAAGGCATAAGAGGTGGTTTGATAAATCGGGGTTGCCACCGCTTTGGTGGTTGGCTCGGGCTGAAATCCAGCATGAATGGCGAGTGTTTCGATGTGCATTGGAGTATCCTATCTTTCGTGTGATGTCATTTTATTTCATTGGCGGTTAGATCATGCCATCTTAACGATGAATCTGCTATCAGGATCGTATTATCATGCCTTATTTTGTCTTTCGCATCTCGCCCTCATTACAGCTTGAGCATCTGGCGACCACCGATAAGTATCAACAGGCACGCGCCCTGGTGCGCCAGCGCCGCGCCGAGCGTCAGCCAGAGGATACGCATGACTATCGGCTGATTTTTGCCCACCAACAGGCGGAGGCGGAGAAATTGCTCTCAACCCCGCGTGATGAGCGAGTGATTGGCGAGGATTAGGCCGCAGATGCACCACCACAGCCCCCATCCCGTTGCCTTTCGGCCGCTCAATCTTGCCTTACTAACGGTCTCCGACACCCGCACTGCCGCTGAGGATCGTTCAGGACAATGGCTGCGTGAGCAGGTCACCGCCGCCGGGCATCGGCTCTGCGAACAGAGTCTATGCCCTGATGATATTTATCAGCTCCGCGCTCTGCTGTCGCGTTGGATTGCCGACCCGCAAATCCAGGTGGTGATCAGCACTGGCGGCACTGGAATCACTGGACGCGATACCACCCCCGAGGCGATCACCCCGCTACTGGATAAGTCTATCGCCGGCTTTGGTGAGCTGTTTCGCAGTCTGTCACTGGCAGAGATCGGCACGGCAGCGATTCAATCTCGGGCTCTGGCAGGACTTGCCAATGGAACGCTCATCTTTTGTTTGCCTGGCTCGACCGGAGCCTGTCGTACCGCTTGGGATCAAATTCTTGCCGCGCAACTCGATAACCGCACCACACCGTGCAATTTTGTTCAACTCATCGACCGCTTAACGGAGAGTTAATCTGATGCTCAGTGTTGCCGAGGCGCAGACTCAACTCTTGGCACAGGCACCACTGCCGACTGCCAGCACCAACTGCCCGTTGCTCGACTGTGGTGGGCGGGTGCTTGCCACCACGCTGGCCAGCCCGCTGGATTTGCCCCATTGGGATCATAGCGCGATGGACGGCTACGCACTCTGTTTAGATGATCTGCGCCAGCACCACGGCAAGCTGCCGATTCGCCAGCGCATCACTGCGGGCATGACAAGTCCACCGCTGATTCCACAGACGGCAGCCCGCATCTTCACCGGTGCGCCGGTGCCAGCGGGAGCGGATACGGTGATTGTCCAAGAGGCTGTGCAGGCGACGGATGGAATACTCAGCGTTGCCGAGACCGAGCTGACCAAAATCAAACGGGGAGCGAACATCCGTCGTCAAGGCGAGGATGTGCGCTGTGGTGCGCCACTGCTGGCGGCCGGAATGCGGCTTCATGCTCAGCATATCGCGCTGGCGGCTGCCGCTGGATTGGCCGAGTTGCCAGTTTACAAGCGGCTGCGGGTGGCGATGTTCACCACCGGCAACGAGCTGGCTTTGCCTGGCACACCCTTGCAGCCCGGGCAGATTTATAATTCGAATCGTTATCTGCTGCACAGTCTGCTGACTGAGCTTGGCTGTGAGGTCATCGAATTGGGGGGCATTGCTGACAGCCTAGAGCATAGCATCGCCGCATTGCAGCAGGGCGCCGCCAGTGCTGATCTGATCATTGCCGCTGGCGGGGTATCGGTTGGCGAGGAGGATCATATCCGCCCAGCCATCGAACACTGCGGTCGCCTGGCGCTATGGCAGGTGGCGATGCGGCCAGGCAAGCCAGTCGCCTTTGGCTGGATTGATCAAACCCCGCTGATCGGCTGTCCAGGTAACCCGGTGTCGCTGTTTGTCACCTTTGGGCTGTTTGCTCGTCCGTTGATAGAGGCCATGCAGGGCATCACACCCACTGCCCCACTGCCAACGCGCCGCGCAGCGGCGGCATTTACGCACACCAAAGCCAACCCACGAACAATCTATCAATCAGCACGGCTGCAGCACAACAACCAAGGTCAGACCGTTGTTACGCTGTTTGAGCGACCTTCTTCAGCCGCCATTGATGGGCTGGTGTGGGCGAATGGGCTGGCAGTGATTCCCGCGGGCGCGACAATCCAACCTGGTGATTCCGTGGAATTTTGGGGCTTTGGTGACCACAACGACCACAACGACAAGCCCCGCCCTTCAGGGTGGGGACTCTAAGCCACAAC
>SKYD01000169.1 GCA_007128075.1 Thiorhodovibrio sp. | reverse complement strand
TATGGCCTCGCTGCTGTATTTTTTTGGCATTCTCACTTTAGCCGGTGAAGGGCCGCTGGCTGAACAACTGCTGCGCATTCCTAACCTTGTTGCCCGTGGGCTTTATATCGAACGCTTAAGAGCGCGTTGGCTTCCGACCATGGATATGCGCACCGTGGCTCAGGCAGTGCAAAGTCTGTGTTTACAGGGTGATCCAGCCGCGCTCTGTCATCTCATCGAACAACGCTATTTTCAAATCCTCTCCAACCGCGACTATCGCTGGAGCAACGAGCTGTTAGTGAAGTTCGCCTTTTTAACCCTCCTGTTCGATGACAGGCTCTATATGGCAGTCTCGGAACTAGAAACCAATCGCGGCTATGTTGATCTAGCACTCATCGTGCGCCCCGACAAGCGTCGCTTTCAGGCTCTCGATCTGCTGCTGGAATTTAAATATCTGAGTCTGAAAAACTTGGGATTAAGCGGTGCCCAAATACGGAAACAGTCTCGCGAGGCACTTGCCGCGCTCCCGGCAGTGGCAGACAAACTTAACGAGGCTCAGGCTCAAATCCGCGATTATGGCGCGACCTTAAAACAACGCCACGGATTATCAACGCTCCATGGTCTTGCGGTGGTGGCGCTGGGGGTCGAGCGGCTGGTGTGGCGAGTCCACAAATTAGGCGATTAACCTATGGCTTTGCGTGACCATCCCTGGGAACCGAGCTATGCAACCTCCGATCTGCGCGACGATGGCGTACAGGTCGATTTGTTGCACGATTTCTATATTCCCGTTTTGCGCCATGCCACCGCCTATGATCGCGTTGCCGGCTATTTCACCTCATCCTCATTGGCGGCGGCTTCACAAGGACTGTCTTCTTTTGTCAACCGTCAGGGACGCGCCCGATTTGTTGTTGGCTTACAGTTGGAGTCTGAGGATGTGGCGGCGATTTTACGCGGCGATCAGCAGCGTGCCAGCGCATCTTTGCACGCACAATTGGACACCTTGGCGAGCTGGCCGGATGATTTGCGTCATGGGGTTGAGCTGTTGGCGTGGATGGTGGCGCATGGTTATTTGACGATCCGTGTGGGAATGCGGGTGCATGTAAAAGATGGCAGTGCGCAGACCTTCGATTTTAGCCATGATGGCTATTTGCATGAAAAATGGGCAATTTTTGGCGATGGTCAGGACGAGTTGCTGATTTCTGGCTCACTTAATGAATCGTTCACCGCGCTGACAATCAATGCCGAAAATATCATTGTGCAGCCATCTTGGGAGCCTTGGCATCGCAAACTGCTTGTCCAAAAAAAGCGCAATTTTGAAGCATTGTGGAGCAATCAGCATCACGCCATTAAAACCTTCTCACTGCCTGCCGCAGTCAAAGCGCGGCTGATTGGTCTAGCGGGTCAGGCGATAACGCTGTATGAGATCGATGGCACAGCGGTGTCGGTGCGGTCTCATCAAATCAACGAATCCAACACCCCAACGCTGAATTTTGTAGAACGACTGCGCTTTGCCATGATCCGTTTGGCACCGCTGCTCCCTGGTGGCGAGCAGGTTGGGATTGCAACAACCTCAATTGATCCCTGGCCGCACCAACACTTTGTCGTCAATTATCTGCTTAAAACTTATCCACGCAACCATCTGCTCTGTGACGAGGTTGGTCTTGGCAAAACCATTGAGGCCGGGCTGTTGTTTCGGGCATTGTGGCTGAGTGGTTGGGCGCGCTCAATTCGGGTGTTCGCTCCTGCCGCGCTGACCTCGCAATGGCTGGTTGAGATGGCGGAAAAATTTCTGTTGCCCTTTGTGCGGCGCACCAACCGCAAGGGCGATTGGGAGCGCATTGCGCTCAGCAATCATCAATTGCAGCAAGGCAGTGGACAATTATTTGATCAGCCATTGGAGATCATTTCCACGGGGTTGCTCATTCATGGCCAGGTCGAGTCACTGCTGGCGGCGTGTCCAGCAACGGATGTCATCTTGGTTGATGAGGCGCACAAGGCGCGACGGCACCAACCCGATCAAGATCGCACGCTTCCGCGTTTTAATAAGCTCTATCAAGCACTTGAAGGAACTTTTTATGACAAAGCGGAGGCGTTGTTGCTGGCAACTGCCACCCCGATGCAAATCAATCAGGTTGAGGCCTTTGATTTGGTCAAGCTGATGCCCTGCGCTGGTGCAGTGCAGTTTAGCCAGGAGCTGTGTCAGATTTTTTACCGCCTTCGTGAGCAATTAATCACAGATGGTGCGCTTGGTGATGATGAGCAGCAGTGGCTACGCCGCTATCTAAATAATATGCGGATCAGCGCACCCGAAAAGTGGGATTTTTCCTATCAATGGGTGCTCAACCCCTTTGGTCAAATTGGATTAAATGAGTTTGTACAACATGGGCTAAGACCACTGGATTGGACTGCCATCCAACCAGCGCTGACTCAATTAGCCCCGTTAGGGTGCGCCATGTTGCGCCATAACCGTTCGTTGTTGCGCTGCTATCAACGCCAAGGTCGGCTACAAGCAAACCTTGCTTGGCGGCAGGTGATGCCGATCATCATTCCCCTTGAAGGCACAGAGCGTGAGATATATGACCAGTTGCAGGACTATTGCAGCCAACTGAGTTGCCAGATTGCCGACAACATGGGCGAGGAAAAACAGCGAGCCGCCATTGGTTTTTATCTAAGTTTCCTGCGGCGGCGTTATGCGTCGTCTTTTGATGCCCTGCGCTGTTCGCTGAAACGCCGCCTGGATAAAATTCAACAAACACTGGATCATAAAGCACGGCAATGGGCAAAAGACGGTCTTGATCGCGAGGCATTAGAAGAATTATCCGACGATGAGATCGAAGGCTTGGTGCTCAAATACCGCAATGAAAGCGATCTAATCTGGGAACGAGACACCGTTTCACGCTTGCTAGAGACCATGCAGCGGCTGCCCGTCAGACCCCGCAAGCTGCGCCAATTATTAGCGCATATCGAACAGCGGCGCATTGACGGCGGGGATCGAGTGCGGCAACTGGTGCTGTTTACTCAATACACCGACACCCTTAATTCACTGTATGAAGAATTAAGACGCGCCCTGCCAGAAAGCCCAATCGCAACCTTTGCAGGCACAGGAGCCACTTTGCGCCCTGCCGGGCAGGTGGCTCCCGAAACCTTTGATCGCACCACCATCAAACAACGCTTTGTTGCAGGACATATTGACATATTGTTGTGTACAGATGCTGCCGCCGAGGGGCTTAATCTTCAAAGTGCTGATTTATTGATCAATTTTGATCTACCTTGGAACCCAATGCTATTAGAACAGCGGATTGGGCGTATTGACCGAATTGGTCAGGTGCATCATCAAATTTTTGTGTATAATTATTTGTATCAAGGCAGTGTTGAAGAGGCGGTTTATTCACGCTTGGTGCAGCGTTTTGATGAGGCGATTCGTGTTTCTGGTGAGTTGCAGTTTTCTTTGCTGCCAATCCAGCCCGAAGATTTTGAGGACTATGCCAAAGCGGCTGGCGAGCCAGGAAAGATCGATGACGATGAGCTGCTGCACCGCGCTGATTTACACACCAAACAGATCAAGGCACGCCATCAGCTCACCGAGTTTCATGCCGATGAGCAACAAGCGGCCTATGAAGCCTTGGCAGCACAGCAACAAGCGCAGCCACTGCCCGCCAGCCTGAGCGATATCTGGCGCGTGATCAGCACCAGCGAATGGCTTGTGGCACTAGGTGGCCACTTGGTGTCATTCTCCCAGGGTGACGCATTTTGTTGTGTCAACATTTCTGGAATCGCTGATCACACACTGCTAACCACTTCACGGCAATTATTTCAACACGGTTTAGCACCCAATGATCCCCGTCCACTGCATTTTGCCACCTATGGCGATCCAGTCTTTGAACGCTTATTAGATTGGGCGTTACACCCTTTGCCTGATGTACAAAAGGCATGGCAGGCGCGAACACCATTGGCGGCAGTGCGCGTTGGCGGCGATCAGTTGCACGGAATCAGTGATACATGGGCACTAAAAAACAACATCGCGCATGATGTTGAGCTTATTGAGCGCACCCCCGCCCCACCGCACCGCCGCGATGATCACAGTGGGCGCTACCAAAAAGCGATGCTGTACCAAGTTGCCGCCCGTCTTGCCCAGATGAAGCTGAGCGCAGAGGCCGAATCGGTCAGCAACCAGATTGCAAACATCGATCGCTTAATGGCTGATGTCAACAAACGCGCCACTCGGCGGGTACGAATTGAATTTGATTTAGCGGATCGCCACGGGCTACTCGCCTATCAAGATAGGCTATTGTGGCCGCTTCACAATACCGAAAAAACCCTGATCGTTGAAGCCTGTCCACTGCTATTGCAGGCTGCACGCGATCTAATTTACAAACAATTAAACGCTAT
>SKYD01000109.1 GCA_007128075.1 Thiorhodovibrio sp. | reverse complement strand
GTTATCATGCCCCTAATCACTCTCCCTGATGGCTCGCAGCGAGCATTTGATGCCCCGGTCACCGCCTATGAAGTGGCGGCAAGCATTGGTGCCGGCTTGGCAAAATCTGCACTGGCAGCGCGAGTGGATGGGCGGTTGGTTGATTTAGCCCATCCGCTCACTGCGGATGCCGAGCTTGCCATTGTCACGCGGCGCGATGAGGACGCATTGGAGCTATTGCGCCACGATGCGGCGCACATCATGGCGCAAGCGGTACAAGAGCTATATCCGGGCACCCAGGTTACTATCGGGCCGGCGATTGAGGATGGCTTTTATTACGATTTTGCCCGCGACGCACCTTTCACGCCTGAAGACCTCAGCGCAATTGAGGCGCGGATGCACGACATTGTGGCGCGTGATCTGCCACTGAGCCGCGAGATTTGGGAGCGCGAGGCGGCGAAACAGTGTTTTGCCGAATTGGGCGAACAATATAAGGTTGAGATCATTAATGACATCATCCCCGAAGGCGAGGAGGTTTCGATCTATCGCCAAGGGGATTGGGTTGATGTCTGTCGCGGCCCGCATCTGCCCAGCACTGGCAAGCTCGGCAATGGCTTTAAGCTCACCAAGGTGGCGGGCGCTTATTGGCGCGGCGATTCGCGCAATCCGATGCTGCAGCGCATCTATGGCACCGCGTGGCGCGACAAAAAAGAGCTCAAAGCCTATCTGCATCGGCTTGAAGAGGCAGAAAAGCGCGACCATCGCAAGCTCGGCAAGCAGCTTGGGCTGTTTCATTTTCAAGATGAAGCCCCTGGCATGGTGTTCTGGCATCCACATGGGCGCACCATTTATCGCCAGATTGAGCACTACATGCGCACCAAGCTCGATCAGTACGACTATCAAGAAGTTGAAACCCCGCAGCTTTTGGATCGCTCGCTGTGGGAACGCTCAGGGCATTGGGATAAATTTGCCGCCGATATGTTCACCACGCAGCTTGATGAGCGCGACTATGCCATCAAGCCGATGAACTGTCCTGGGCATATCCAGTTTTATAATCAGGGGCTGAAAAGCTATCGCGACCTGCCGCTGCGGCTGGCTGAATTTGGCGTGGTGCATCGCAGTGAGCCATCGGGTACCCTGCATGGGCTGATGCGAGCGCGGCGTTTTACCCAAGACGATGCCCATATTTTTTGCACCGAGGATCAGCTTCAGGCAGAAGTCAGCCAGCTCATCAACATCGTGTTTGAAACCTACCGCGATTTTGGCTTTGAGCAGATTGAGCTGGCGCTGTCATTGCGCCCTGAACAGCGCGTCGGTTCTGATGCGCTCTGGGATCAAGGCGAGGCGGCGCTCGATCAGGCGTTGCGCGACACCGGGCTAGCGTTTCGGGTGCAGCCCGGCGAAGGGGCGTTTTATGGGCCGAAAATCGAGTTTACCTTGCGTGACAGCATCGGGCGTGCTTGGCAATGTGGCACCATTCAGGTCGATTTTTCAATGCCGGGGCGCCTGGGGGCAAGCTATATCGCCGAGGACAACAGCCGCCAAACCCCGGTGATGATTCATCGGGCGATTCTTGGCTCATTAGAACGCTTTATCGGGATTTTAATTGAGCACTATGCTGGCGCACTGCCAGTGTGGCTTGCGCCGCTGCAAGCGGTGGTGCTGAATATCACCGACCGCCAAATCGACTATGCGCATCAGGTGTCTACCGCTTTGCGAGATCAAGGATTCCGCGTCAAAACAGACTTGAGAAACGAGAAGATTGGCTTTAAAATTCGCGAGCATACCTTGGGGCGGGTTCCCTATTTGCTCGTCATTGGTGATCGTGAGGTCGAAACCGCCACCTTGGCATTGCGTGATCGAACGGGGCGTGATCTGGGTGCGGTGAGCCTGACCACCTTTGCAAGCATGTTAACCGCCGATCTTAAACATCATCGTTAGCTTTTTTGGAATCGTCTGGAGGAGTTCGCTATCGCTGCACCAAAACGCAACCGCGTCAATGAAGAAATTACCGCCTCGCATGTGCGCCTGATTGATGCGGAAGGAGGACAGATTGGCGTTGTCACACTTGCTGTGGCGTTTAATCAAGCCGATGAAGCTGGCATGGATTTAGTGGAGATTGATCCCAACTCCGATCCGCCGGTCTGTCGCTTGATGGATTTTGGACGCTTTCTGTTTGATCAGAAAAAGAAAAAGTCCGAGGCGCGGAAAAAACAAAAGCAAGTCCAAGTCAAAGAGATCAAGTTCCGCCCGGGAACCGACGAAGGTGACTATCAGGTCAAGCTGCGCAGTCTCAGTCGCTTTCTTGCCGAAGGCGACAAGGCAAAAGTCACTATGCGCTTTCGTGGACGCGAACATGCCCACCGTGAGCTTGGGCTGGAGCTACTGCGCCGCATCGAGACTGATTTAGCGGCGGTGAGTATCGTCGAGCAACAGCCGCAGATGGAAGGGCGACAGATGGTGATGGTCTTGGGACCGAAGAAAAAATAGCCTAAATCGCACTCGTATGGGGGAAGGGCTTCCAGCGTGTGCCGTATCTTTATGCTCTAAACACTCAAGGAGAGCCAAAATGCCCAAACTAAAAACCAATCGCGGGGCAGCGAAACGCTTTGCCCGCACTGCCAGTGGCGGGTTTAAGCGCAACGCCTCGCATCGGCGGCATATTCTCACCAAAAAATCAACAAAGCGTAAGCGTCAACTGCGCCATTCGCATCTGTTGCACAAAGCCGATTGCCGTGCCGCGCAACGCATGTTGCCCTATTGTTAACCGCTGACCCTCACTGGAGTTTTCCCAATGGCTAGAGTTAAACGCGGTGTTACTGCACACGCCCGCCACAAAAAAGTTCTCAAAGAAGCCAAAGGCTATTACGGTGCCCGCCGTAAGGTCTATCGCGTCGCCAAGCAGGCGGTCATTAAGGCCGGTCAATATGCTTATCGTGACCGCCGCCAGAAAAAGCGGCAGTTTCGTGCGCTGTGGATTGCACGGATCAATGCCGCCGCTCGGCTGCACGATCTCTCTTACAGCCGCTTTATGAATGGGCTAAGCAAGGCGGGGATCGAACTCGACCGCAAGGTGTTGGCAGAGCTGGCATACAATGATGAGCCAGCGTTTGCACAGTTAGCACAACAGGCCAAGGACGCACTCGCTGCCTAACCTCTCGTCTGCTTTGATCAGCCCTTGGGTGTCCTTGAGGGCTGGCTTGCCGCATTGATAATTTATGAGCACGATAGATCTGGCCAGTCTGGCCACTGAGATTCAGCGACAGGTTGAACAGGCTGCGAGTTTGACCGCACTCGATGAGGTGCGGGTGCGCTTTCTGGGCAAAAATGGCCAGCTCACCGCACAGCTCAAGCAACTCGGTCAGCTTGATCCCGCCGAGCGTCCAGCGGCAGGCCAGGCGATCAACGCGCTTAAAACTACGGCGTTGCAGCAGATTGAGGCACGGCGTGAGGCATTGCAGGCGGCAGCGATTGATGCGCGGCTTCAGCGCGAGCGTGTCGATGTCACTCTGCCCGGGCGTGGTCAACACAGCGGGGCGCTGCATCCGGTGACCCAAACCATGCAGCGGATTGAGGAATTGTTTGCACAAGCGGGTTTTCAGGTTGCCGAAGGCCCCGAGATCGAAGACGATTACCATAATTTCGAGGCACTCAATATCCCAGCGCACCATCCAGCGCGGGCGATGCACGACACCTTTTATTTTCCCGATGGGCGGCTGTTGCGCACCCACACCTCACCGGTGCAAATTCGTGTCCTGGAACAATCCCCGCCACCATTGCGTATCATTGCCCCCGGGCGGGTGTATCGCTGTGACTCGGATCTCACCCATACCCCGATGTTTCATCAGGTCGAGGGGCTGGTGGTGGCAGAGCAGGCAACTTTCGCCGATCTTAAAGGCATTTTATACGATTTTCTACGCAATTTTTTTGGTCAAGACCATCTGCAGTTGCGCTTTCGCCCGTCCTATTTTCCATTCACCGAGCCATCGGCTGAGGTCGATGTGCAATGTGTCAAATGTGCGGGCGCTGGCTGTCGCATTTGTAAACACAGCGGCTGGCTCGAGGTGTTGGGCTGTGGCATGGTACACCCCGAGGTGTTTCGTCATGTCGGGCTGGATCATGAACGCTGGCTCGGCTATGCCTTTGGCATGGGGGTTGAGCGTCTGGCGATGCTGCGTTATGGCGTGGACGATTTGCGGCTCTTTTTTGAAAACGACCTGCGCTTTCTTGCCCAGTTTGCCTAAATCAGCCGCCACTGGCGCGGCGCGATGACCCGAGGATGTTTCAATGCGTTTTAGTGAGGCTTGGCTGCGCGACTGGGTGAATCCACCCATTGATACCCCAACCCTAACCCATCAACTCACCATGGCCGGACTTGAGGTCGATGCCGTGACCACGGCAGC
>SKYD01000083.1 GCA_007128075.1 Thiorhodovibrio sp. | reverse complement strand
ATCGTCAGCGCCGCGACCGCCGTTTTGCGGATCTGATCACCCTTGCCCGAGCAGCAGCGATTCCGGTTCATACGCTGGAGCGCAGTCAGCTCGATCAGGCAGCACCAGCCACCAATCATCAGGGCGTGCTGGCTTGGGTGCGGGTGCCTGCCGCCCGTAACGAAGCAGAATTAGCACCGCTGATTGCCAACAGCCCCAGCCCCGCGCTGGTGTTGGTGCTCGATGGGATCACCGATCCACACAATCTCGGTGCTTGTCTGCGCACTGCCGAGGCAGTGGGGGCGACGGCAGTGGTCGCACCCCGTGATCAAGCGGTGGGGCTAACTCCGGCGGCAGTCAAGGTCGCCAGCGGTGCCGCGCACACCATGCCCTTTATTCAGGTCACCAATCTGTCGCGAACGCTGGAGGCACTCAAACAGCAGGGGCTGTGGATTTTTGGCACCCAGATGGAGGCACCGACCACACTGTTTGCCAATGATCTACGCTCACCGCTGGCGCTGGTTCTCGGCAGCGAGGGCAAGGGGCTGCGTCCACTCACCGTTCGTCACTGCGATGTGCTCATGCAACTGCCGATGAGCGGTGCTGTGGAAAGTCTCAATGTCTCGGTGACCGCCGGAATCTGTCTTTACGAGGTTTGGCGCCAACGCCAGACACTCAGCCAAGGAGCCGCCGGTGCATAAATTACTCATCGCAGGTGGGGCAACCCTTGATGGCGAAATCCGCGCTGCGGGCGCGAAAAATGCCGCGCTGCCGATCTTAGCCGCTACCTTGCTCGCTGAGCGCCAGCCGTCGCTGCTGTCCAATGTGCCGCATCTAAAAGACATCACCACCACCATGGAATTGCTCGGGCGCATGGGGGTGGAGCTGACGGTCGATGAGCGGATGCAGATTCATGTTGATGCCACCCGCATCACCAGCCAGATCGCGCCCTATGATCTGGTCAAAACCATGCGCGCCTCGATTCTGGTCTTAGGCCCATTGCTGGCGCGGTTTGGTGTTGCTGAGGTCTCGCTGCCTGGCGGTTGTGCGATTGGTTCGCGTCCAGTCAATCTACACATCGATGGCTTACGGGCGATGGGTGCTGAGATCGAGGTGCGCAACGGCTATATCCAGGCACACGCCAAGCGGCTGCACGGCACCCGCTTTGTGATGGAACTGGTCACCGTCACTGGCACCGAAAATCTGATGATGGCGGCAACCCTTGCCAGTGGGCGTACAGTGCTGGAAAATGCCGCCTGCGAGCCAGAAGTGGTCGATCTTGCCTGTTTTCTCAATCAGATGGGAGCGCAGATTCAAGGCGCTGGCACCGCAACCATCACCATTGACGGCGTGGAGCATCTTCACGGAACCGAATACAGCATCCTGCCAGATCGTATCGAAACCGGCACCTATCTGGTCGCTGCTGCCATGACCCGCGGACGGGCGCGGGTGCGGGCAACTCGCCCTGATCTACTCGATGCGGTGTTGATGAAGCTGCGCGAGGCAGGTGCTGAGATTGCGCTTGGCGAGGATTGGATTGAGCTGAATATGCACGGCCAGCGGCCACGCGCCGTCAATATCCATACCGCCCCTCATCCTGGCTTTCCCACCGACATGCAGGCGCAATTTTGCGCACTCAACAGCATCGCCGAAGGCATGGCAACTGTGACTGAAACGGTGTTTGAGAATCGCTTCATGCATGTTTTAGAAATGCAACGCATGGGGGCGAACATTCGGCTGGAGGGCAATATTGCTATCTGTCGCGGGGTGGAGCGGCTGACTGGTGCGCCAGTCATGGCAACTGATCTACGCGCCTCGGCAAGTTTGGTGCTGGCGGCTTTGGTGGCTGAAGGCGACACCCTCATTGATCGCATTTATCATATTGATCGCGGCTACGACAACATTGAAGAAAAATTCGCCGCCCTCGGGGCGACGATTCGTCGGGTGCCGCGATAACCTAGATTATTGATTGAATTGATTATGTCTGTCACTGTCCCATTGACCATTGCCCTGTCCAAAGGGCGTATTTTTGAGCAAACCTTGCCGCTGCTGGCTGCGGCTCAGATTCACCCACTCGATGATCCCGAGACCAGCCGCAAGCTAATTTTGGACACCAACCAGCCCGAGATTAAACTGGTGATCATCCGCGCCAGCGATGTCCCGACCTATGTCCAATATGGTGCGGCGGATCTGGGCGTGGCGGGCAAAGATGTGCTGCTTGAACAAGACGGTGAAGGGCTCTATGAGCCGCTGGATCTTGGCATTGCCCGCTGTCGGATGATGGTCGCTGGCAAGCCTGGGATGAGCTTACAGCGCACCGGGCGGCTCAAGGTTGCCACCAAATATGTGCGCAGTGCCGAGCGTTATTTTGCCGCGCAAGGACAGCAGGTCGAGATCATCAAGCTCTATGGCTCGATGGAACTTGCCCCGCTGGTGGGGCTGGCTGATGTCATTGTTGATCTGGTCGAGAGCGGCAACACTCTTAAAGCCAACGGCTTGGTGCCGCTCGAACAGATTCAGGACATCAGCTCACGGCTGATTGTCAATAAAGCAGCTTGGAAAATGAAACATACCCGCGTCATGGCACTGATTGCTGCCCTGCGCACTGCTATTGAGAGCTGATGTTACGCAGTCCCACCTGCTTTCGACTATAATTCTCGTCTAAGGGGCTTGCAACATGCTGACATATATTCGTGGCACAGCTCAGTTATCCGGCTGGTATTGATTGCGGTTCCACTTTTCGAGCACAGTTCAACCAAGGTGCCAGCGTCTCCCTGACTGACCCCTGAGGCTACTTGGGAATTTGGATGTCCATGCCCCCTCCCTGCGGGTGGGGTGGCGCAATCTAAACCGCCCGTGGATCCAGCGCCAGCCCGCGACGGCTGCTAGGAATGCGTGGTGGGTCTTGGCTTGGCTCGCCTAAGCTGACAAACACCTGTGCCTGATCAGGAATCAGACTAATCTCGGCATGTGAGGCAATAAGCTGCTCTGTTTCCATCACATCGAGCACTGCATCGAGCACCTCTGAATCCTGTTGGGCAATGGCGTTGAGTGCCTCACCAACCACTGCGGGGCGCGTGGCGGCGGCCTCGGCCATTTTTTGCGAGACCTTATACGCGGTCTGGCTTTTGATCAGCCCGACGCGGTTTTCGCCATCTTGTTTCATGGCACTGGTGACCTGCACCAGCCGCTTGACCACCTTTTCGGTGATGTTGTCCACCATCTGGCGGTCGGTGAATGCCACCTTGCGGATGTATACCGAGCCGAGTTTGTAGCCCCATTTTTCGGACAGCGGCGAGACCGTCGCCCGCACCTTGCGGCTTAATTGGTGGCGATCTTCGAGCATTTTGTCCATCTCCAGATTGCTCAATGTGGAGATGGTTGAGCTGGCAACATTGGCTTGCAGCGAGCCTTCGGGGTTGGAGTTAATAAACAGATAGGCGACAGGATCGCTGACCTGTTTTTCATACCAGATGCCGACCCCCATCGGTGTGCCTTCCTCTGAATTCACCATCTGATCACGCAAGTAATACTGACGCAGCATGGTGTTGACCAGATAGCGCTTGCCAAAAAACGGCACCAGCAACGCCTTAATGCCAAAATAGCCCATTGGAAAGCGCAGCCCTGGCTCGTCAATCACCCCGAGCACCTTGCCAAACAGGGTAAACACCTGCGCCTCGCGCTCTTTGACCACCGCATACAGCCCAAACGACCGCGCCAGCCCTAACAGCACTGGGATAAAAAACAGCCCAAACAGAAAGCTCATGCCCGACAATGCGAAAAATTCCATGTGCAGACCCCCTATTCATTTTTTGGCACTAAACCTAATTTTTTCACGAATCATATAGCGCAAGGCAGCCTCCAAATGCTCAGAACAGTCGCTCGCCTGACCTTTGCATGCGCAGCCAGTGCGTTAACAGCCACCCCAGCCAATATCGCAATTGCAATGACCAGGGTGCCTTGCGTTTGAGCAATCGCAGCGCATCCGCTTCATCGCCTGCACGGGCGATATCCGCCACCCGCTGTAAATACCCATTGATCGCCGTATGTAGGCGCTCGCGTACCTCGATAACCGTATCACCCTGTACGCCTAGACCCAAGTCTAGGCAATAGCCGACATACAGCCCTTGATCCTGCTCAATCAAACAGCGTAGTTGCAAAGAATTCCTGACCATGTCGATGATTCTCCAGTGATTTCAACCAAATCAGCCGCCTTAGCCGTGATGGTGATGAACGATGCGCTTGGTTTGCCGCAACAGCTCGATGCGCATGTTGCGCAGATAGGCATGAAGCGCACTGGAGCCACCTTGTGCCTTAATCGATGCCAAGGTGTTTGCTAATTCACGCAGTGGCGCGACCTCGGCTTGGGCATTGTTGCGGGCAATCTCAACGGCGCGTTTGCTCATGGT
>SKYD01000153.1 GCA_007128075.1 Thiorhodovibrio sp. | reverse complement strand
CAGGCTGTCGCGGCGTTCGAGCAGATAGGCGCGGTGTTCTTCTTCGGGTGGACGGTGATAGATCGCCCAAAAGTTGCGATAGCCGCGCTCGCTGGCGAGTTCGTAGGTCTTGCCTGCCAGCAAAAACAGTGGCTTATCGCCATCGTGCAGCAGTCGCGCTGGAAGGTTCGCCATCGCCGCTTTGGTGCCATCGTGCATCAGATCGGCGAAAAACAGCAGCGCGTAATCGGTCTCTGCCACGCCTTCAAGCTCAGTGCCGATCATCGCCACCCATTGATCAAACACCTGGCGTAGATTGCTGGGGTTGATCGCTGTGCGAATAAATTGACCGGCGCTGATCGCCTGCTTGACCGCCGCAATGAATTCCTTTTCGTGGGTGGCGATTTTGTACACCACAAAATGGGTTTCGATATACGGCGCCACCTGCGCCACCAAGGCATTGGTGACCGCTGACCCCGATTTTGGCCAACTGATCGTGGCATCGGCAAAGATCGGCAACGCCTTGGCGGTTTCCATCAGCGCGGCTTTTTCACGATCCAGCGCCGCCAGAAAGGGCGGAATGTGCTCGCCTTTTTTACGCGCAGCGCGGACATAAAACAACAACTGCGCAAAGATTCGCACTGGCGGCTCGGGCGCGTCCTTCGCCTCGAACCAGATTTCCTCGCTCTGAATATCAATCAGACCTTTGGTGTACTTTTTAAGCCCCAATGCCTTGATGTAAGCATCCTTGACATCTTCCTCAGAACGCGCCGCCGCCAGATCGTTGATTAGGCTCATCGTGGTTAATTGTCAGTCATTGGTGCAAGGTGAGTTATTGAGAAGTGGCGAGACGAGCGATTAAATTTTTAATCTGTTGCTGGGCTTGATCAACATCAAATTCATCAATTGCCGCCAGGATGCTTTGGATGCTGATGATTGCTGTGGTGTTAGCGGCAGTGCTGGTCATTTGTTGTATTAATGTTCGCGCTGCGTGCATGTCTTCATCGAGCAGATGATGCAACTGCTGCAACTGCGGGATCAGGATGCTCGGCTCTGGCAGCGGCACTGCCGCAGGAGATGGTTCTGGCGCAGTGGGTGCATCATCCAGCGTTGCCAATGCCGACAACATCTGTTCGAGCATTGTCAATACATCGTCGATCAGAGGCTGCGGTGGCGGATCATCCGGATGATGCGCCAGCGTCTGTTCGAGTGCGGTGGCGGCGGCGGCGAGCGCGTCCATCCCTAAATGCCCGGCAGAACCTTTAAGACTGTGTGCAAGCAGCCGCGCTTGATTCCACTGCGCGTTGGCAATATGTGCGGTGAGCTGATCCGCTGTTGTTTGATTGTGCTGATAAAATTGGCGCAACAGCTTGTGATAGAGTGCGCCATCCTGATCTAAACGCGCCAACGCACCAACACAATCCACTCCAGGCAATGCGGGCAAATTGGTGGTTAGGGATGTCTGCGCTGCTGTTGCTGTCGACAGATCCAGCCACTGCCCCAACACCCGCATCAGGTCGTTCATGCTCAGCGGCTTCATCAAATAATCGTTCATTCCTGCCTGCAAACAACTGGCGCGATCCTCGTCACTGTCATGTGAGGTGATGGCAATCACTGGCAACTGCTCGATCTTTAACTCAGTGCGGAGCCGCCGCGTGGCATCATCGCCATTCAGACACGGCATCTCAATATCCATCAGCACCAAAGCATAGGATTCACTGCGTAGCCGCTCCAGCGCCGTGATGCCATTGTCAGCACAATCAACCACGATCTCAAAGCGTTTGAGCATCTGCTGGATGACCTGACGATTGACCAGCTCATCATCGACCACCAGCACCCGCGCCCCGCGAGCAGGTGGCAACGCTGTAGGCACGGGCGGCGACTCGCTGTTCATGGCATCAGCCAGCGCTTGCAATAAACGACACGGGGTCAGTGGTTGATCGAGCCGCGCCGCGGCCGGTAACGGGACATGGCTGGCCTGAATATCCGCCCGTGGGGTGACGACGATGATGCGCGGGGCTGGAAACGGTGCTTCGGGATGCAGGATCGCAGCGAGGGCTTGCTGTTCCTGTGGATAGGCGGTCAGCCCCAGCGCGGCATCGAGCAACAGACCCTCGATGGGCTGCTGGCGTTGCGCGGCATCGCGCAGTGCGTCCTGGGCAGCCACCAACGATGTCACGCGGTGCAGTGCTTGAAAATGCAGATCGTTTAGCGTTGAGTGAATAAACCCATGCAACACCTCGTTACTGGTGACAATCAACAGCCGCCGCGCCTGATAGTCGGCAACGATGGCGGGGTCAATCAATGGGGTGTCGGCGGATTTGGGCAGGGTGATGTTGAAAGAAAAGTTGCTGCCTTGGTTGGGACGGCTGGCGACGGTTAAATCTCCTCCCATCAGCGCCACCAGTTGGCGGCTGATCATCAGCCCCAGTCCGGTGCCGCCATAATGGCGGGCGATGCCGCTATCAACCTGATAAAACGCCTGAAATAATGGCTCAATCTGTTCGGCGGTCAGCCCGATGCCAGTGTCGCGAATGACAAATGCCAGCCGCACATTGGGCGAGTGTTCAGCGCTGGTTTCACGCACAGACAGCACCACCTCACCTGCGGGGGTAAATTTAACGGCGTTGCTTAACAGATTGGTGAGCACCTGCCCCAGCCGCAGCCCATCGCCGATGAGCCAGCGCGGCAGAGTGGCGGGCAGATCATAGCGCAGCATCAGCGGCTTGGTGGAAGACACGGTGCCCATCATCAACGCAGCGGTATCGGAAAGCACCTCGCGCAAATCAAAGGGGTGCGGATTCAGTTCAAGTTTTCCCGCCTCGATTTTAGAAAAATCGAGAATATCGTTGATCATCACCAACAATTTGCGGGCGGCACTCTGGGCTTTGCGCAAATAATCGCGCTGCCGATCATCTCCCGCCTGATCAAGTGCCATTTGATTGAGATTAATGATTGCATTCAGCGGGGTGCGAATCTCGTGACTCATGTTGGCAAGAAAGCGGCTTTTGGCGTGCGCCGATTCCTCCGCCTGTGCGCGTGCCACTGCCAGCTCACGATGATGGCGGCGCAGGGCGCGATCAATTCGCCGTTGATTGACAATGCGCCAGATGCTCTCGGCAATCAATGCCACAGTTTCAACATCACGCTCGGTATAAGCAATGGATTTGTTGCCGATGCCAACAATCATCCGCACCAACTTGCCATCGAGCACTGGGACAAAAATCAGTCGATTCAGAACTGCGTGCCCGTCGGGCAGCCCACAGCAGCGGCTGTCTTGCTCATAATCTTCAATCACCACCGGCTGGCGTTGATGCAGTGCCTCGACCCACAGCCCCGCTTGTGAGATTGGATAATGCCGGTCGGCAGTGGCAGTGCAATGGTGCATCAGGGTGTGTGTAGACCAGGCGGTTAGCTCAATATATTGCTGATCCTCAGTCACAAAATGAGCAAATGCGATGGCACTGTCGGTGAGCTGTTCAATCTGATCAATGGCGTGCTGGACAAATAATCGCTCCTCAACTCCATTGGCAAGCTGTGGCAAGCGCAGCAGACATTCGGCGCGGCGATGCAACAGATCGAGTTCGGCGTGGTCGCGCTCGTGACCTCTGAGATCAATGACCACACAGATGATCTCATTTTTGTTAATATCTTTGTTAAATTCCAGTGAGTTAAGATGCAATTCAATGGCGGCATAAGGATCATTTTGCAGCACATCCAGCCGCGTACGGATCACCTGCCGCGTTCCGGTGCGATGAATGCGCTTGAGTGCCGATTGCAGTGCGTTGCGATCTTCGCGGCGAATAAATCGCTGTAAAATGTGTTGATATAAATGACGGTAGCGACATTGAAAAAGATTGGTGGCCTGGAGATTGGCATCGAGAATCAGCCCCATCGGGTTGATGATCAATGCGGCATCAGGCAACTCGGAAAAAAGAGCAGCATAGCGGTTCAATGCCTGTTCGTTGACCTCTTGATTTTGAGCCTCCAGCGGCGCGTACGAGGTCGGCAATTCTTCGGAGCGAGTCATAGATGACGAGCGACCCGCCAGCGAGTCGCGTAACGCAGTAAAGCGCGAGCACCTGCACATTGCAATGCGTCACGCGCCGTTGTTTTAGGCATAAACATAACCATACCCGTGCGCATAATATGCGCCAATTTTGCAGCCAACCTGGTTTGTTGGCAATTGACGGTAATCGAAATCTCAGTACAATACAATTCGTGCTGTACTGAGGGCTTGATTATACATTAGTTTTTGGCTCCGGGGTGTGACGAATGAATGACATCAAACGACAGAAAAAACGCTGGATTGTCGTGGCGTTGTTGGCAATTGGGCTAGGCGGTGGCGGCTATATGTTGACCCAATCGTTGCCGATCTTTCCGGAGTGGATTGCAGAACAGATTGAACTGCCAGTGGATAT
>SKYD01000285.1 GCA_007128075.1 Thiorhodovibrio sp. | reverse complement strand
GTGGCCGTGAACAAATTCTTAAAGTCCACATGCGCAAGGTGCCAACAGCAGAGGATGTCAAGGCATCGGTGCTTGCCCGTGGTACGCCGGGCTTTTCGGGTGCTGATTTGGCCAATCTGGTCAATGAGGCGGCGTTGTTTGCTGCCCGTTCTAACAAGCGTTTGGTTGACATGCACGATCTTGAAAAAGCCAAAGACAAGATCATGATGGGTGCTGAGCGGCGCTCGATGGTGATGTCCGATGACGAGAAAAAGCTCACCGCTTACCATGAGTCAGGTCATGCCATTGTCGGGCGACTGGTGCCACAGCACGATCCTGTACACAAAATCAGCATCATTCCCCGCGGGCGGGCGTTGGGCGTGACACTGTTTTTGCCGGAAGATGATCGCTTTAGCTACACCCGTCAACGCTTGGAGAGCCAAATCTCTAGCCTATTTGGCGGGCGGATTGCGGAGGAGCTGATCTTCGGTCCCGATATGGTCACCACGGGTGCGTCCAACGACATTCAACGCGCCACTGAGCTGGCGCGTAACATGGTCACCCGCTGGGGATTGTCTGACAAATTAGGACCGCTGTCTTATGGCGAGGATGAACAGGAAGTGTTTCTGGGGCATTCGGTGACGCAGCACAAGGTGGTCTCTGATGAAACCACCCATTTGATTGACAAAGAGATTCGCTATTTCATCGACAATAATTACCATCGCGCCAAGCAGTTACTGCAAGAAAATATGGACAAGCTCCATGCGATGGCAGCGGCGTTGATGAAGTACGAAACCATTGATGCCGATCAGATTAGCGACATCATGGACGGCAAAGAGCCGCGTCCACCCAAAGATTGGGACAACGACAGCCACCAGCCACCACCACCGGTGCATCTGACTCCAGCCGCGCCTGATGGCAAAACCCCTGGCATTGGCTCCATTGGGGGGCCGGCTGGCGAGCACTAAGTCTTTGCGGTCACAGTTTTCTATGTCTTCTGTGCTCAACTGTGGCCGCTATTCGCTTGATCTGAGTCGCCCTTGCGTGATGGGCATTGTCAATGTCACCCCCGATTCGTTTTCGGACGGGGGTGATTTTTTGAGCCTTGATGCCGCTCGTCGTCACGCCGAGCGTTTGGTCAATGACGGAGCGGCGATCCTCGATATTGGCGGCGAATCGACCCGCCCCGGAGCAGAGCCAGTCACGGTTGCGCAAGAGATTGATCGCGTGGTGCCGCTGATTGAATCCATTGCCGCCACACTGCCCGTGCCGATTTCGATTGACACCACCAAGCCGTTGGTGATGCGAGCGGCAATCGCTGCTGGCGCGGGGATGATCAATGCCATTGATGCCCTGCGCACCCCAGGTGCTGTAGACACTGCGACGGAACTGAAGGTGCCAGTGTGCCTGATGCACATGCAGGGGGAGCCGCGCACCATGCAGCACAATCCGCTGTATGATGATGTGGTTGCCGAGGTGCACGATTTTCTTGCCGAGCGGCTTGCGGTCTGCGAGGCAGCGGGCATTGAGCGCGCCCAGTTGATCATTGATCCCGGGTTTGGGTTTGGTAAAACCTTGGCGCATAATCGTGCTCTGTTGGTACATCTGGATGATTTCAAAACACTCAACGCGCCGCTATTGGTGGGCTTGTCGCGCAAGTCGATGCTGGGGGCGTTGAGCAATGCCCCCGTCGATCAGCGGTTGCCAGAAAGTCTTGCCGCTGCGGTGTTGGCAGTGGAGCGCGGAGCGCAGATTGTGCGCGTCCACGATGTCGCTGCAACAGTGCGTGCTTTACGAGTTGTGGAATGGTTACACTAAAACGCAGCTATTTTGGAACGGACGGAATTCGCGGGCGGGTCGGTGATCCTACCATCAGCCCTGATTTTGTGCTCAAACTCGGCTGGGCAGCCGGGCGGGTGCTGGCGCACAATCGCTCTGGGCCGGTGCTGATCGGCAAAGACACCCGCATCTCTGGCTATCTGTTTGAGTCGGCGCTTGAGGCAGGTCTGGTCGCGGCGGGCTGTGACATCCGCTTGCTTGGCCCCATGCCCACCCCGGGTGTTGCTTATCTCACCCGCGCTTTTCGTGCTGCGGCGGGCATTGTCATCACCGCTTCCCATAATCCCTACGAAGATAACGGAATTAAATTCTTTTCTGCCGACGGCGACAAGCTCCCCGACGCGCTTGAGGTCGAGATTGAGGCGCAGCTTGCGCAGCCGTTGACGACAGTCAGTGCGGCTGATCTTGGCAAGGCGCGTCGCATTCCCGATGCCAGCGGGCGCTATATCGAGTTTTGCAAAAGCACCATTCCACATTCGCTGTCGTTGCAGGGGCTAAAATTGGTGCTCGATTGCGCGCATGGGGCGACCTACAATGTCGCGCCCTATGTTTTTGACGAGCTGGGCGCGGAGCTGATCGTGATCGGTGATGAGCCAGATGGCTTTAATATCAACCGTGGTGTTGGCTCGACCCATCTTGATGCAGTTGCTGCTGCTGTGCTTGAGCATCAGGCCGATCTTGGCATTGCCTTCGATGGTGACGGGGATCGGGTGCTGATGGTCGATGCTCAGGGTCAGACGGTCGATGGCGATGCGCTGCTGTATCTGATTGCCTGCTCGCGCCACGCCAGCGGCCAACCGCTGGGCACCGTGGTCGGCACCCTGATGAGCAATCTGGGGCTTGAGCAGGCACTGCGCCAGCAAGGCATTGGCTTTATGCGGGTGCCCGTGGGGGATCGTTACATTCTCCAGCAGTTGAAACACGATCATGGTATGTTAGGCGGCGAGCCATCGGGGCATCTCATCTGCCGTGATCGCACCACTACCGGCGATGGCATCATTGCTGCGTTGCAGGTGCTGGCGGCATTGCTTGACCGTGAGCAAACGCTGGCGGAGGCGGTGAGCCCGCTGCACTTTTGTCCACAAACGCTGATCAATGTGCGGCTGCCACAGCCGATGGATGTGTTGGCCGTGCCGGCGGTGCAATCTGCTGTGAAATCAGCGCAACAGGTTTTAGGGGATCAGGGGCGGGTGCTGTTGCGCCCGTCGGGTACTGAACCCTTGATTCGGGTGATGGTGGAGGGGCACGATGCCGCCCATGTGCGCCAACTCGCCGATGATCTGGCGGCAATCGTGAGCGCGGCGGTGCCATTCTAACAATAAGGGGATACTTCGCATGACGATGACAACATCGACACATGGCATGTGGTCAAACCGTCTGGCCTTTATTTTCGCGGCCACTGGTTCGGCGGTGGGGCTTGGCAATATCTGGCGTTTTCCCTACACCGCTGGTGAATATGGCGGCGGGGCGTTTGTGCTGGTCTATCTAATTTGCGTGGTGCTGATCGGCATCCCGATTATGATGGCGGAGATCATGCTCGGGCGGCGCGGTCGTCAAAGTCCTATCAACACCATGCGCACGCTGGCGCAACAAGCGAAAGCCCATCGGATCTGGCAAGCGGTCGGCTGGATCGGCATTGTCGCCGGCTTTTTAATCCTCTCTTTTTATAGCGTCATTGCTGGCTGGACGCTGGCTTATGTTGTACGCGCTGGTGCCGGACTGTTTAACGGCATCACTGCCGAGGGGGCTGACACCTTATTTAGCGAGCTGATTGCCGATCCCGAACGCTTGCTAGCATGGCACACCATCTTTATGGTGTTGGTGGTGGTGGTCGTTGCCCGTGGAGTGTCTAACGGACTGGAACAAGCGGTGCGGCTGTTGATGCCCGCGCTCTTTGTGCTGTTGCTGATCATGGTCGGCTACGCCATGACTTCGGGAAGCTTTATGGCAGGACTGAGCTATCTGTTTCAGCCTGATTTTGCCACATTTCAAGGACGCGCTGGCGAGGCGATCTTGAGCGCCATGGGGCAGGCGTTTTTTAGTTTAAGTCTGGGTATGGGCGCGATCATGATCTATGGCTCCTATCTCAATAGCCAGGCCTCGATTGGGCAGAATACTGTGATCATCGCCGGAATGGATACGCTGGTGGCACTGTTGGCAGGGCTGGCGATTTTCCCCATCGTGCTTGCCAATGGGCTAGAGCCAGGCAGTGGCCCGGGGCTGATTTTTCAAACCTTACCCTTAGCCTTTGGTCAGATGCCCGGCGGACATCTCTTCGGACTGCTGTTTTTTGTGTTGCTGGTATTTGCTGCTTGGACCTCGGCGATCTCATTACTGGAACCGGTTGGCGCCTGGCTCGTCGAGAATCGCGGCTATGATCGCGTGTATTCGGCCATTGTCGGCGGCAGTTTGGCTTGGCTGTTGGGGGTTGCCTGTTTGTTGTCGCTCAATGTCTGGTCAGACTTAACCTTGTTTGGCAAAGGGATTTTGGACCTGTTTGATTATGTCACCGCCAATGTGCTGCTGCCGATTGGTGGCTTGTTGATTGCCATCTTTGCCGGCTGGGTGTTAAGCCGCAGTGC
>SKYD01000288.1 GCA_007128075.1 Thiorhodovibrio sp. | reverse complement strand
GAGCCGCAAGGCATGGGACGGCATAGCCGCAAACAGCCTGGGCACTATACGATTGAACAGTATCATTAAGCTTAGTCCAACAAGCACCCGCACCGCTAAAATGCTACACTTCACCCAACCCTACATTTTGATTGTTTTCTAGGAATCAGGCTCCATGACGGTTCGCACGCGCTTTGCTCCCTCTCCCACTGGTTATCTGCATGTTGGCGGTGCGCGCACCGCGCTGTTTTCGTATCTGTTTGCTCGCAAGCATGGCGGGCAATTTATCTTGCGCATCGAGGATACCGATTTAGAACGCTCAACGCCCGAGTCGGTGAACGCCATTCTCGAAGGCATGACCTGGCTGGGGCTGGAATACGACGAGGGGCCGTTTTATCAAACCCAGCATTTTGAGCGTTACCAAGCAGTAATCGATGAGCTGCTGGACAAAGGGCTGGCATATCGCTGCACCTGTTCTAAGGAGCGCATCGACAAGCTCCGCGAGCGGCAGATGGCGGCAAAGGTCAAGCCGCGCTATGACGGCCACTGTCGGGGGCACAAGATCGATCCCGAAGAGCCGCATGTGGTGCGCTTTGCCAACCCAGTCGATGGGCTGGTGGTGGTCGATGATCGCATTCGCGGTCGGGTGGCGTTTAACAATGGCGAGCTGGATGATCTAATCATCCGGCGCAGTGACGGCTCGCCAACTTATAATCTCACCGTGGTGGTCGATGATGCCGACATGGGCATCACCGATGTGATTCGCGGCGATGACCATCTCGGCAACACCCCGCGCCAGATCAATATTCTCAACGCCTGGGGCAAAAAGCCGCCGCGCTATGCCCATGTGCCGATGATTTTAGGCGACGATGGCAGTCGGCTGTCCAAGCGCCACGGCGCGGTGAGCGTGATCGCCTACCGTGACCAGGGTTATCTGCCCGAGGCACTGCTCAATTATCTGGTGCGACTGGGGTGGTCGCATGGCGATCAGGAGATTTTTTCACTGGATGAAATGATCGCTTTCTTTGATATTGAATCCGTCAACAAAGCAGCCTCGGCATTTAACCGCGACAAGCTCGACTGGCTCAATCAGCACTATATGCAGCATTCCGATCCGCTGCGGATCGCCCATCTGCTCAGTCCCCATCTCGGGGCGCTGGATATTGATCCCGCACACGGTCCGGAATTAACGGCGGTCGTCACCGCACAGGCGGCGCGTGCCAAGACCTTGCGCGAACTCGCGGACATCAGCACCTTTATTTATCGTGATTTTGATGACTATGACGAGTCATCGGCGAAAAAACATCTGCGTCCAGTGGCTCGTGAGCCGCTGGCGCGGTTACGCACCGCGCTGGAGATGCTTGCCCTAGACGACTGGAAGCCAGACACGCTGCATCATGTTGTTGATCGCGTCGCCGCTGAGTTAGAAGTCAATATGGGCAAGGTGGCACAGCCTTTGCGGGTGGCGATTGTCGGACGCGCCGCCTCGCCAGGGATTGATGTCACCTTGCAACTGGTCGGCAAGGAGGCGACCTTGCGGCGCATCGACCGCGCACTGGCGTGGATCGATGACCGCCAAAGTCAAAATTAAACGCCCCAACTGCGCACCTGACCGGTATCAACATGCACAAAATTTGAGCGCGGATAGTAGCCAACCCCGCCGCGCGCCATCGCCAACGCGGTATCGCGCACCTCGGTGGTGGGGATGCCATCAATGCGAATATCAATCGCCTGTCCGGTCAGATGCAAACTGCGCTGGGCAACGCCGTTTGATGTTTTGCTAAGCATGGCATTGGTACGAGGGGAGCGATAGCCGCCGATGATTTGAAACAACGCTTCTGGCTCACCCAATTGCTGTTTCAAATCAAACAGGATATCAAATGCTTGCGGATCCATGGCGGCGACATCGCCAGTGCGAAAATCGCGCAGAAAATAATTGAGCTGTTTGAGGGCATCGCGGTGGTAACGCTCCCCAGTGCGGTAGCTGACCTCAAGCCGCTCTTCGGTATGCAGATGGTGCAGATGCAGCACGCGAACGGGTTGCGCTGAGCGTTGCCGCGGTCGCGGTGCTGGCTCCGCGCTGGCTTGCGGTGATTGTGGGAAGAGAACGGTCGCGGCGGCGGCAGGCGTGGTGGCAAGTGCTAGCGTTGCGGTTCCTAGAAAATGACGGCGATTCATCATGGGAGGCTCCTTAAATATGGGTTGTACAAGTTGAGAATTTACTTTAACTTCTGCTTTCAAGTGGCTTGTCTCACTCACAATATAGCCCCTCATCGACCAAAAAGATAGTCTCAGATGTAAAAATTCTTGAGCGAGGGATTGCTGGCGGACTGACCTTAACTTTTATCAGAGGTGCGAATCAATGAATACCGTGTTGGTTTTAAGCAGCACAAAAGAACAGTTAATGCCGACTCGCCCAGCGCGGGCGCGGCGGCTGTTACGGGACAAAAAGGCGGCCGTGTATCGAGTGGATCCGTTTACAATCATCCTCAAATACCCAGTTGAGCCAGCCCCACAATCCGTTGAAACCAAGCTTGATCCTGACTCATAAAACCACTGGCATCGCCTTTGAAAAATGCGGCTGCTGTCATGCGATCTGCTATGCCATCGGCATCGGCAACGCGCTCCACTTTGTTATGCGACTCGCTGGCGGGTTGCTCATCATCCATGATTCACTCCATTAAAATCTTTTTCTTGTTTGTAGGAACCATTGTTGCCCTGATAATAGTGCAGCTTGTATTAATGGATGCTATTATCAATGTGTTAACAACTCTCAATATGCCAAGTGGACTAGGGCTTTTGATAGGATTTGCTGTAGTCGCGCCTATCACAGAAGAGTGGTTAAAACTATTTATGATACAAAAGCATCATCAGTATCCTGATCATGGATACGATAAATTAATTGTTAATGTATTTTTATTTGAAGCAATGATGTACATCATGATGTATAGTCCAGTTGTTGGAGTGGAAACAATGATTATTGCTCGTATTGCAACTTTTATTATGCACTATATTACAATGTTATTGCTTTATAAATGGACTAACTACAAAATGATGTGGATTGCTGTTGTGATCCATAGTGCATGGAATATAGGTGGGATGATGTTTGGAGGTCGGTGGCTAGTGAGCTAAACTTCAATTGTCTATACTGCGGTGATACTCAAGTCGATGTGATTGCGTCGGTTGATTTGCACAGCCACCAAACACCGCTTTTCCATGCCTAAAAAGCATTCAACCAACAGCGACACCCAATAAACTGTAAACTTTATGACAACAATTGATTCTACCGACACCATCGCTGCTGTTCTTGAATTAACCAGCGAAGGGCTGGCAATTACCGATGCCGCCCAGACCGTGATTCATGCCAACCCAACATTTGCCGCGCTCTCTGGTCACGCGCTCGACGAGCTGATTGGTTGTGATTTGATGCAGTTATTGGCGATGTTTAACGAGCCCCCCGCGCTGGAGCGGCTGCATGAGGTGCTCTGTGCTGGCGGGTGCTGGACTGCCCAGGTGCTCAGACCCCAGGTGCCACATGACCGCTTAGAGCTCCATGTGCAGGGTGTGTTGGATGCACAACAGGTTTTACAACAGTGCATTGCTCGCATTCGCTTTGCCGATCATGCAACACATCATGCTGGATCAGCGGCACAGATTGACACGCTGACCGGGCTGCCTAACCGTTATCTGCTGGCTGATCGCTTTGAACAGGCGTTGATTGCTGGACAGCGCGCAAAACGCTCGGTGGCAGTGTTGACTATTGGCGTGGATCGATTGGCGCGGGTCAACGATGGCTTAGGGCACAGCGTCGGCGATCTGGTGATCCAAGAGATTGCGCGCCGCTTATCGCAAACCGTGCGACGCAGCGATACTGTGGCGCGGCTGGAAAGCGATCAATTTGTGCTGTTGTTGCAAGTCAGTGCCCAAGATGATACCGTCATCGTTGCCCAAAAACTGTTGAGCATTATGAAAACCCCGCTCATCGTCAACGATCAGGAATTGATCGTCACCGTTAGCGTTGGGATCAGCATCTTTCCAACCGATGCCAACGACCAAGACGATTTGCTCAAGGCCTCGGCAAGCGCGATGCATCATGCCAAGTTGTTGGGTGGTAACAGCTACCAATTTTTCTCCAACAGCATGAACCTCAAGGCAAAACAGCTCATTGAGCTGGAAACCGAGCTGCGCCGCGCCCTCGAACGCCATGAGTTTGTGGTCTATTATCAACCCAAGGTCAACATTGAGTCTGAAAAAATCGTCGGTGCTGAGGCATTGGTGCGCTGGAACCATCCGCAGCGTGGTGTGGTGTCGCCAGCGGCATTTATTGATGTTGCCGAGGAAAGTGGACTGATTGGTGAGATTGGTGCTTGGGTACTAAATCAAGTGTGTATTGACAATGCCCGCTGGCTGGCTGAAGGCTTGGCGGTGGTGCGGATCTCGGTCAATGTCGCCGCGCCTCAATTTCGTGATCAAGGAATTTTTGATCAAGTCACTGAAATTCTCGCCACCACTGGGCTGCCAGCGTGCTATCTGGAGCTAGAAATTACCGAAAATATGCTGGTCACGGACACCGAACAGGTCATTGCCAAGCTGCGGCATCTGCGCGATTTGGGGCTGCATATCGCCATTGATGATTTTGGCACTGGCTATTCGAGTTTGAGTTATCTGGCTAAATTTCCGATTACCACGCTCAAAATTGATCGCGCTTTCATCCGTGATCTGGAACATCAACAATCGACTGCCGAAATTACTCGCGCCATCATTGCCTTATCGCAAGGGCTGCAACTGAATATGGTCGCCGAGGGGGCTGAAACCGAACAACATATCGACTTTTTGCGCCAACACGGCTGCCACACCGTGCAGGGCTTTTATTACAGTCGCCCCGTGCCCAGCGACCAATTTGAGCAACTGTTGCGGGATGGCTGGATTCATCGCTAAACCGGTGGCTGAGCGGCGCGGATCTGTCATCATATAGGGGCGGTTCGCAAATCGGGCGTTCAGGCATCGCTACCAGCGAATTTCAAACACACAGGCCTCGGCTCCCAATGCTTGACATTGTGTTTCTGTCACCTGTGCACTGCGGCTGATGAGGGTCTCACTCAGTCGCTGAAAGGTGCCAGTATAAAAAGCACAGACTGGCGCGGTTGCGGTTGCTCCGCGACTGATGGGACAGTCAGCAATATGCACCGCAACCGGCTTGGTCATCTCAAAGCGATAGCTGCCGCTGCCGGAAAAAGTCCAGGCATTTTTGCCCACCGCTGTCAGCAGCATCCGACAGGCAGGACGCGGCGGCAGCAGACGCAAAATCACCTGAGCAAAGCCGGGAATACGATTGGCAAGCAGATAATCGCCGGTGCGCAATCCAGCATCAAAGTTAATCGCCTGCGCCTGCTCTGGAGTGAGTTCTTGGCGCAGCGTTTGCTGTAAGGCGATGACATCGGTCTCGGGCACCATCTGTTCAGGCAGCGCATCAAGATAATGATCAAGCCGGGCAGCAGCAAAAATGCGCTGGGTGAGTTGGGGGTCGCCTTGGGCATTGAGTGCCTCAGCAACACGGATAATCGCATTGGGCCCGATGCGAGCAGGGGTGTTTTCGCTGTTCAATTGGATCTCGATAGGTGCCAGCGTGCACGATCCCAAGCAAAATAGGCATCGTGTTCGCTCCACAGTTCACGAAGAAAAAAGCGGCCGGTCGGGGTGATGCGTAAACGGTCAGGCTCAACCTCGACGAGGCCATCGGCGGCATAGCTGGCAAGGCGTTGATATTCTTGATCAAGACAGCCTTGCGCTTGGGAGCGCGACAGCTCCAGATTGCAGATCATGTGGCTTAAAGCATGACGGCGGCGTTGTTCGGCCTTGCTAAGATGATGGCCGCGCACCACCGGCAGCTCGCCAGCGGCAATGCGTTGTTGCCAACGCTCAATATGTGTTTCATTTTGCAGACAGTGGCCATTGATCTCACCCACCGCACCCGCGCCAAAGCCGATGGTGTGACGGGGATTGGCGGCGGTATAACCGATGCAGTTGCGATACAGCCGCCCTTCGTCCTGGGCAATCGCCAGCTCATCGGTGTCGAGGGCGAAGGTATCCAAGCCAATCCAGGTATAGCCGCATTGCGTAAACGCAGTCACTGCACGCTTAAACATGGCTGATCGCTGACGGGCATCAGGAAGACAATGAATGTCAATGGCGTGTTGATGGGCGCGTTGTTGCGGGGCGCGGGCATAGCCAAAGCACGCCACCCGATCTGGTGCCATATCGACCACCGCCGCCAAGGTCGCCTCAAAGCTCTCGGCGGTCTGTTCGGGCAGACCATAAATCAGATCAAATCCCACCGAGTCGAAGCCAGATTCACGCGCCATCCAATACACATCTCGAACGAGGTCGATGGATTGGATGCGACCGATGGCGCGCTGCACCCGCGCCTCTAGGTCTTGCACACCAAAAGTGATTTGACGAAAACCCAGTGCATGCAGCAGTTCGAGTTGACCTGCCGAGCTGCGGCGCGGGTCACACTCAATGGCGGTGGCTGTTTCGGGCAGAATGCGAAACCGCCGCTCGATGATCTCAACCAAGCGGGTGAGTTGATGGTCGTTGAGATAATTGGGGGTGCCGCCCGCGACATGCAGTTGTAACACATCGCGTTCGCCCGCGATCACGCTGGCAACCTGCTCGATCTCTTGCTCTAGGGCATCGAGATAGCGATCAATTCGGGTGGTGTTGTGGGTGACTGTGGTATTGCAACCACAATAGAGACAGCGGCCGGGGCAGAAGGGAATGTGCAGATAAAGACCGAGGGTTTCTTGAGGATGATCGCCGATGGTGGCGAGCGCGGTGCGGTAGTCAGTGCTGGTGATGCGCTCATTCCAAATAGTGGTATCGGCATCGTCGGTTCGCGGGTCGGGCTGAGTAAAACGAACTAACAGATCGGGCGCAAACTCCAAAGGGGTGGTGCTCGTCATGATAAAACCATCGCTTCTAAGTTTTCTAAAATTCAGATCACTAAGCAATCGAGTATAGTCGATTTTTTTATTAATGGAATCCTTATCTTTAATTTTTTATATTAGAAAACGATAATTCTCCATTAAAATAAATTAATTAACGGGCATTGTTTAATTAAAAACTTAACTTAAAGCAGCTAGTCGGATTCTCGATGATGCTCGACATCAATAATTCGTGGGGTGGTTGCTGAATTGACTGAGGTCATATAGATCAGCCGTGTGACACCATGTTCAATCACTGCGCGGCGCACCGCAGGAATCAGCAACACAAAGCCTGCCAGGTCAGTCACAAAGCCCGGCAGCAATAGCGTTAAGCCGCATAACAGCAACAGCGCCCCTTCGAACATCTCGAATGCCGGGGTTTCGCCCTGATTCATTTGTCGATTTAAACGCATCAGCACCTCAAGCCCTTGCTGACGCACCAGATAGCCACCAAACAGCGCGGTGGCAATCGACAATAAGATCGTGAGCGCGGGCCCAATCAACGAGCCGACGCTCAACAGCACATAGAGCTCAATCAACGGTGCGACGATTAAAACCACTAAAAAAACAAGCAACATGGGCTACACCTGAAATTGATCTAGTTGTTGACGCAGATAGTGCGCCAGCTCACTTAAGTGCCTGGTGGCCTGGATGGTGCGCTCAGCACCATTGGAGGTCAGATCCGCCACCCGGCTGATATTGACAATGTTGCGGTTGATTTCCTCAGCAACCGCAGTTTGTTCCTCGGCAGCAGTGGCGATTTGCTGGTTCATATCTGAGATGGTCGCCACCGCCTGAGTGATGCTATCAAGCCCCTGCCCCGCCTCAACCGCCTGGGCGACTGATTGATGCGCCTGGGTTTGGCCTTGATTCATCGCCGTCACTGCCTCAGCCGCCGCCGCTTGCAGCCGTTGAATCATCTGCTGAATTTCACCAGTTGATTTTTGGGTGCGGCTGGCAAGACTGCGCACCTCATCAGCAACCACCGAAAATCCGCGCCCCTGCTCGCCAGCCCGTGCCGCCTCAATCGCGGCATTGAGTGCCAATAAATTGGTTTGCTCAGCCACCCCATTGATGACATCCACCACGGCACCGATCTGTTCAGCGTCGCTTTCCAAGCGGGCGATGATCTGCGAGGTGCGCTCAATGTCGTTGGCAAGCTGCTCAATCGCACGCATCGTCTCCTGCACCACCGTCTTGCCTTTGCTCGATTCGATATCAGCATTGCGTGCCGCCTCGGCAGCAGCAGCGGCATTGCGTGCCACCTCCTCGACGGTGGCGGTCATCTGATTCATTGCTGTCGCCACCTGATCGGTTTCGGACTGTTGCTGGCGCACCCCCTCATGGGTTTCCGAGGTCACAGTGTCAACTTCTTGGGTTGCCTGATCTAGCTCGGTCGAGGACTGTGCCACACCGCGCACTAGGCTTTGAATCTTGGTGATGAACTGATTAAAGCCATCCGCCAGCCGCTGCATCTCATCGTTGTTTTGCTTGGGCAGGCGGAAATTAAGATCGCCATTGTTTTGTGCAGCAACCAAACTGTTGACAGTCGAATCAATCGGCACCGTGACCATCCGCCAACTAAGCCAGCCAATCAGCCCAATGGTGCCAAACAACACCACAGTGATTAGCACGATCAGTGCAATCAGCTTGGCATTGGTGTCGGCGCGGGAGTCATGCAACGGCTTGATGATCTCAAAAGCACCGTGCAGATCACCCACTCGTTTGTTTTCCATGCGATAGCCAGTGATGTCTTTGCCATCGCGACGACCCCAGATTTCTTGACTGCGAGCGGGATCACCGTGACAATAAAGACACATTTGTTCAAGACGCACTGGCCGAAAGTAGCGCACTGCATCGAGGGCGCGGTCAATGACCATGTATTCATCAACCCGCGGATTGGATTGAAAATAATCGAGGGCTTGACGCTCGATGGCATCAGGCTCATTGTCTGAATTGCGGGCATTGCGGCGTGGAGAGCGAAATTCAAACCCACCCTCGTCAGCCTTGGCACGGGCAGATTCCCAGGCGGCAACCACTGGGATGGCGGCAAGAACTTTTTCCATCCGCTCTTGCTCAGTATCGCCCTCATAAGCCCGCAATTGTTCAGGAGAAAACAGCCCCATTCGCCATTTATCGGCCATGTTCTCGCGCACCGATTCGGCCATTAACAGCAGATTGCGCGCTGCATGAACCTCAAAATTAACCGTTTGATTAAATTCATCGCGCACAAATAGCACCAAAAGTGCTGTCGAAACAACTATTAAGATTGCGGCAATCGCTGCTACAATACGAAAACCAACGCTGTTTAGTTTGACCATGGAGCTGAGCCTAGTTGATTTGCCATAAATTGGCTGTTGCGGTTAAGTATCGCATTGACCGCCCCGCGAATTCAAGAAAATCAAATAGCCCAAGGAATTTCTATGAATGATCACACCTTAGATACGGCGCGTTTGGTGCTCTGCACCTGCCCTGATGTCGCCACCGCCGAGCAGTTGAGCGAGCAGATTGTCACTGAGCGTCTCGCTGCCTGTGTGAATTTGCTCAGTGGCGTTCGCTCGATTTATCTCTGGGATGGTGCGCTGCAACGCGATAACGAGGTGTTGTTGTTAATCAAAACCACGGCAGCGCGGTTTGACGCGCTCAAACAGTGGATTGCACACCATCATCCCTACACGACTCCGGAACTAATCGCGGTGCCGATTGTCGCGGGATTGCAGGATTATCTGGATTGGGTGCATGGTGCGACGGAGACGATTTGATGATTAAAATAATCAGCGGCTGGGCGTTGATGCTGCTCATCTGTGTGAGCACGCTGACAGCGGCAGATGAATTTTTATTGCCACAACAGGCGTTTCAGCTTTCAGCAACTGCCAACAATCCTCAGCAGGCGGAATTGCGCTGGCAGATCGTGCCTGGCTATTATCTTTATCAACACAAATTGCGCGTTACTAGCCAAACGCCAGGAATTGAGGTCGCGGCGTTGGATTTACCACCAGCGCAGACCCAAGCCGATGCTTTTTTTGGCGAGGTGCAGATTTATCGCCAGACACTTCAGGTGCCGCTGCGTCTTGAACGCAGTGATTCAGCCCCCGATGCGGTGCAGTTAGAGGTGATCTATCAGGGCTGTGCTGATGCTGGTCTGTGTTATCCACCGCAGCGCGAAACCGTGGAGCTGCAACTGGCAGCATCTGCGCCGCCGCTGTTGTCGCTGCGCAATCGCACCGCCCCCGATGCGGTGTTGCCAGCCGAGGAGGCGTTTGAGTTACAAGCTGTGGTCGATGATAGCCACCAGTTGCAGCTAAATTGGCGCATCGCACCGGGGACGCTGCTGTATCAGGAGTCGATACGGCTGAGTTTAACGGCAAACAGCGCGGTTGCTTTGGGTGACTGGGCGTTGCCACCACCGTTGATCAAGCACGACAGCGTGCGGCTTGATGGCACCATCGGTGATGTGGCAGTGTACCAGGACAGTCTGGAGTTGGCGGTGCCATTGCAACGCTTTGCCGCCGAGGCAACCCAGATCGAGCTGACCGTCGAGTTTCAAGGCTGTGCTGAACTTGGCATCTGTTACCCGCCGCTCACCAAAACGCTGCATTTGTCACTCCCGGCAACAGATCAAATCAGCCAAGCTGGCATGGCGACTGCCAAACCAGTCGTAGCACCAGCAAGGCTTTCTGAACAGGATCGACTCGCAGCACGGCTTGCTGTGCTCGGCAGCGGTGGTGCTTTCGCGCTATTTTTTGGGCTGGGATTGTTGTTGGCATTTACGCCTTGCGTGTTTCCGATGATTCCGATTTTATCTGGGATCATCGTCGGTCAAGGCAATGACCTCAACACCCGCCAAGCGTTTTTATTGGCACTGGCTTATGTGTTGGCAATGGCGTTGACCTATGCCGTGATTGGTGTCATTGCCGGTCTGTTCGGCGCCAATCTGTCCGCTGCTTTTCAGGCACCCTGGGTGCTGATTTTGTTTGCTGCCATCTTTGTCGGCTTGGCGTTGTCGATGTTTGGTTTTTATGAGCTGCAACTGCCCAGCAGTCTGCAAACCAAACTCACCGAACTGAGCAATCGCCAAGATCGTGGGACCCTGATCGGGGCGGCGATCATGGGTGTATTTTCAGCACTGATCGTTGGCCCCTGTGTCGCCCCGCCGCTGATGGGGGCGCTGATCTTTATCGGCCAAACCCGCGATGCACTGCTCGGCTTTGTGGCACTGTTCGCGCTCGGTCTGGGCATGGGCGCGCCCTTGCTGTTGATCGGCACCTCCGCTGGCCAACTATTGCCACGCGCAGGGGGGTGGATGGATGTCATCAAAGCCATCTTTGGCGTGTTGCTGCTGGGGGTGGCGATTATGCTCTTAGAGCGCGTGCTGCCTGAGTCGCTGGCACTGTTGTTGTGGGGGCTGTTATTCATCGCCTCAGGCGTTTATATGGGCGCGCTGTTGCCATTGGCTGAACACAGCAGCGGCTGGGCTAAGCTGTGGAAAAGTTTGGGGATTGCGGTATTGGTTTATGGTGTGCTGCTGCTCATCGGTGCCGCCAGCGGCGGCGGTCAGTTGTCGCAGCCACTGCGTGGGCTTACGCTTGCCAAAGAATCCAGCACCGAAGCCAGCGCAGTGACATTTACCCGCATCAAAACCGTCGCTGATTTGGAGCGCGAGCTGGCAACTGCACGCGCCAATCATCAGCCAGTGATGCTTGATTTTTATGCCGATTGGTGTGTCTCGTGCAAAGAACTGGAGCGCGACACCTTTCCTGATCGCGGTGTCGCCCAAGCACTCGCCCCTTTTGTGCTCTTGCAGGCTGATGTCACTGCCAACGATGCCGCCGATAAAGCACTGCTGCAAGAGCATTTTGGTCTGCACGGCCCGCCAGCAATGCTATTTTTTGATCACCACGGCAGAGAACAAGTCGGCTATCGGCTGGTCGGCTTTGTCCCACCTGCACGGCTGATTGCGCATGTCGAGGAGTTTGTTGAGTGAGTGTAAAAAAAGTATTGGCTGCAACCCTGTTGGCTGGCTCGTTGAGCATCAGCGTGGCATTGTTTGGTCAGTATTGGCTCGAAACCAGCCCAGAATGGTTGCGCGCTGCCACCCAGGGGCGGGCGCAGGTGTTGCCCGATTTTAGCCTGCCAGATTTGCAGGGGCGCACCATCAACAGCAGCCACTGGGCGGGCCATGTTTTGGTGCTCAACTTCTGGGCGAGCTGGTGTACTGACTGCCTGCCACTGCTGGACACCTTAAATTCACTCCCCGCACACTACAAAGACCACTCACTGCAAGTTGCCACCATCGCCATTGACGATCCCGCTGATGTCGCGGCGTTTGCAGAAAAACGCAAACTCAGCCTGCCGGTGATGATCGGCAACCCCGCTGCCATCGAACTTGCCCACCGTCTGGGCAGCCGCACCCTGGGGCTGCCCTTCACTGCGATCTTTGACGCTAACGGTCGCCAGGTATTTAGCGACTTTGGCGCGGTGCCCGCTGAATTGCTGGCGCAACAGCTTGCTGCGTTGCTGCCGAAATGAAAATAAAATTATTTATATTGTTGTTATTCGGGCTGGTGCTGAGTGGCTGCGGCGGTGATCAAACCCCAGTCTATGCGGCACGCTTTGAAGCATTTAACGCCACAGTTGATGTGCATCTTTTGGGCTTGTCACGCGACACTGCGATTTTGCGGGCGCGTGAGATCGAACAGGATTTCGTCTTCCTTGATCGGACTTTTTATGTGCCGCACTCTGGTGCCTTAGATCGACTCAATGAGCATCTGGCGGCTGGCGAGTTGGTGGTGGCTCCTCCGGCGTTATGGCCGCTGTTGGCACGCAGTCAAGTGCTTGCTGAACGCAGCGACGATCTATTTAATCCCGCGCTGGGGCTGTTGTACAAGGCGTGGGATCTAAACGATCCCGTTCCCTGTCAAGCTCCGTCGCCGCAAACTGCAACACTTGAGCGTATTGTGGCGACTGAGCCTAAGCTTAATCAGCTCTATCGTCAAGACTTGACTCTAGGCAGCGACAATCCAGCGGTTCGGCTGGATTTCCGCCACGGTGCCAAAGGTTATGCCCTTGATTTGGCGATTCAACATCTGCGCGATCAAGGATTGCGTCATGCCATGGTGCGTATTGGCTCCAATGTGCGGGTGATTGGGCATCGGGCGGGGCGGCCGTGGCGGATTCCGGTGGTGCGTGCCAGTGGCAGCGGGGTGTTTGGGATGCTTAATCTCAGCGGTGATGCCAGCGTGTTTACTGCCAGCATCCATCATGACGGCTGTTTGCGCGATGGTCAGCCGCTGCATTCGCTGCTCGATCCACGCACTGGCAGACCTGCCAATGATTTTATCGCTGTCACTGTGGTGCATGAGGGCGATGCCCTAACTGCCGAGGCGGGCGCAGTGGCACTGTTCGTCGCTGGCGCAGATGACTGGGAGGGACTTGCCAAGCAGTTAGGGCTAAACAAGGTGCTGCTGTTTGATCGTCAAGGGGGCGTTTACATGACCCCTGAGTTGACTGCCCAATTGGAGCGCGTCGCCGAACCAGGTGTTGCTGTCCCCTGATGCCCAGCGAACCAACGCCCCATCGTTCGTCGACGCTCGTTGTTCCACTGTTGATCGCAGTGGCAGCACATGCCGCACTGTTGCTCATCGACTTTGATCAAGCCGCCACCTTGTTTGCAGCCAGCAGTCAGGGCGAAGCGACAGCCACACCGATTCATATCGCGTTGCTCGCTCCGCCGCAGCCTAAGCCAGAACCAAATGTGCATCCCGACCCTGATCCTAAGCTGGAGCCTGCGCTGGAATCGGAGCCAGCACCAGTGCTTGATGCCGTGCCTATTGTTGAGACTGTGCGCGAGGCACCAACACCGCCCCCATCGCCAGCAATTGCCACACCTGAAACGCCGCTGATGTCACCCCCGCGCCCGTCTGCAGCAACCATTCTTGCCAGTCGTGATCGAGAGATCGCACATCAGCGCCGCCCCGCGCCAGCCAACCCCCGCCGGCAACAGGTGAATGCCAACACCCAAGATCCATTATTGGCGTATTATATGGAATCGTGGCGGCGCAAAGTAGAACGCATTGGCAATCTTAATTATCCTGAAGAGGCCAAACGCCGCCAATTAGCCGGTAGCTTGTTGGTTCAGGCCTCAGTGCGTGCCGATGGCTCACTGGTCGGGGTGCGGATTTTGCGCTCTTCCGGTCATGCCGTGCTCGATCAGGCCGCAGTGCGGATTGTCGAACTCTCCGCGCCCTTTGCGCCTTTTCCACCTGAGCTGCGGGCGACAACGGATATACTTGACATCACCCGCACCTGGCAATTTTTACGGAACAATCAACTTGTTTGGGATCGCTAGCAAATATTTTTTCAATGCTTGCTTCCTGTGCCCAGCATTAGGATACTAGACCGATGACTTTTGCAACCTCATTGACAAATCATTTTCTCATCGCGATGCCGGGGCTTGAAGACCCGAATTTCTCGCGCACGGTCACCTATATCTGCGAACACAATGAGCAGGGGGCGATGGGCATTGTCATCAATCGCCCAATGGAGATTCGTCTCGGCGAGGTGCTCGATCAGCTCGATATCGACATCCAAGATCGTGCCGCCAATGATCAAATCGTCTATCTCGGCGGTCCTATTCAAACTGATCGCGGCTTTGTGCTCCACGCTGGAGCCGCGACCTTTGATTCCACGCTCAAAGTGACCTCAGAGATTCATGTCACCACCTCACGCGACATTCTCGAAGCCATGGCCATTGGCAATGGACCAACACACTCATTGGTTGCCTTGGGCTATGCTGGCTGGTCAAGCGGTCAGTTGGAGCAGGAGCTTAGTTCCAACTCTTGGCTGAGTGGTCCGGCTGACATCGCCACCTTGTTTACGGTGCCTGCACCTGAACGCTGGCAAGCAGCGGCGCAATTACTCGGCGTGGACATGAATTTGATGATCGGTGAGGCCGGTCACGCCTGACGGATCCGCGCTGGTGAGCACCTTTCTGGGCTTTGATTTTGGCACCCGCAAAATTGGCATCGCGGTTGGCCAACTGATCACTCGCTCGGCAACCCCCTTGACCACCTTGCGTCATCGCCAGCAGCGGCCCGATTGGGCAGGCATCGAACGCATTGTCCGCGACTGGCAGCCCCAGGGCGCGGTGCTCGGCTTGCCTTATCACATGGACGATCGTGAAGAAGCCTGGGCCGATCAGGTGCGCCGTTTTGCGCGGCAATTGCAGGGACGCTTTCAGCTTCAGGTGCATCTCATCGACGAACGGTTGACCTCACTTGAGGCGCGTCGCACCCTTGGATTGGCAG
>SKYD01000155.1 GCA_007128075.1 Thiorhodovibrio sp. | reverse complement strand
TGTTACGGCATCCTTAATGTAGATCATCTGTTCCAAAGGATCTTTTTGGACCTCTCGGGAAGGAAAGTGTTTTCATTATAATCAATTACTTGCAAGGCACGGAAATTCTCAGAGAACCCTATGTTTTTAGATTGAGCGGGAATTGCTGTGTTGTGGGCGTTTTGATTCATTATCATTCTGCTGCGTCAAGCACCGGGGCTAAAGGCGGTATTGGATGACACCGTTGCCGATGCTTATCCCGATGCGGTGATATTGGCGCACAAGGACAGTGGCTTGGCGTTGACACACTTTCCAACAGCTTGCCCTTATTCCACGCAGCAACTGCTTGACGATACATTTTATCCGCAAACCAATTGAGCGCGTTCAATAGTGCGCAAGCGGCAGGGTTAGCCAAATGCAGGTGCTGTTGTCGGCATCCGAGGTTTCCATGCGCAAGTCCATGCCCATGGTATCGGCCATCAGCTTGGCGGAATAGGTGCCCAGCCCAGTGCCGCCTTTTTTGCCGTGGGTGCGGTATTTTTCAAAAAAATGTGAACGAATCGCCTCGGGCACCGCACCTTGGTTGCGCAGAGCAAGCGTCAATTCAGCATCCGTGGTGATTAATTCACAATGAATTGATGCCGAAGGTGGCGATGCCTCAATGGCATTGGCAAACAAGTTGGATAACATCGAAAACAACAGTCGCGCATCACCGCGCACCATCAATGCAGTGCCTGCAAAAGGGTGACCATCGAGAGTGAACAGCATCTGCAACGCTTTACAGTCGCATTGTGCGGCAGTCAATTGGCTAATTTGCTTTAGCAGCGGGCTGAGATTGATGCTATGGGCCTCATATTGATACTGCTTGGTTTCCATCTTAAACAGATCCAGTGACAGATTGATCATGTCGTGCATTTTTTGACCAGAATCGCGGATCAGCGTGATGGCTTCAATTTGTTCGGCGGTAAGGTTGTCATCCATCAACAACAATTCAGGAAAAGTAATGATCGCATTCAATGGTGATTTGAGATCATGGCGCATGATGCGCTCAACATCACCTTTGACGCGCTCTAACTCTTTGCTGTTGCTGATGTCTTCTTTGATGGCAACATAGTGGGTGATCGAGTCTTGATCATTGCGAATTGGCGCAATGGCGACCGATTCCCAGTACAGCGTCCCCTGCTTGGTCTGATTGACCAGCTCACCCTGCCAAATTTCACCGCGTTTAATCGTATCCCACAATTGTTGATAAACAGTCGCGTCTTGTTCGCCAGATTTCAAAACCCGGGGATTTTGTCCAATGACTTCCTCAGCACTGTAGCCAGTTACTTTTGAAAAATAGGGATTGACATAAACAATGTTGCCTTCGGCATTGGTCACCACAATGGAGGATGGTGCCTGCTCAACTGCTTTGGCAAGAATCCGCAGTTGCGCTTCAGCGCGTTCTCGTTCAGCGATTTCGTGCTGTAATCTGGTCGCCAGTGCCTGCATCTCATCGCGTTCGTGGCGCAGTGTGCGGGCTTGAGTGGCAAGGGTTAATTGGGTCGCGATCCGCGCCAGCAACAGCGGCGGGTTGATCGGCTTGGTGACATAATCCACCGCCCCGACCTGAAAGCCATAGGTCTCGGCCTCAGTCTCGGTTTTGGCAGTGAGAAAAATGATCGGCGTTTGCGCGGTCTCAGGGCGGGCTTTGATGCGTTGACAGAGTTCATAGCCATCCATCTCCGGCATCATAATGTCGAGCAAGCACAAGTCCGGTTGATGCCCTTTGTCGAGCAATTGCAAGGCTTGCGCGCCGTTGGACGCTGCTTGAACGCGATAAAGCGGCTTGAGCAGATCCGATAATAATTTTAAGTTATCGAGCTGATCATCAACGACCAACAGTGTGAGTAACTGTGACATGGGATTCAGCCAGTCAGTTCAATGATTTTTCGCTTGATGTCATCAAGCTTCGCCATCGCTTGACGCTGCTCTGGTGTTTTTAGTTCCCCATCAAATGTCGCCAGCAGATCATCGAATACCTGTGGCAGCTCTTGGATCATTAACATATATTGATAACGCTGTGTCTCATGGTTGCGGTTGACGACGCCCATTGCATTGGCGGTGCGTTGGGTTTGTTCGAGAATCCGCCACCCCAGGTCGCGCTCATCTTGCAGTTGTTGGCGTTGTGTTGCCAGTGCCAAGTGAGCGCAGACCCGTGCCAACAGCGCGGGCGGATGAACGGGCTTGGTGACATAATCGACCGCACCGACCTCAAAGCCGCGCATTTCGCTCTCGACATCGTTCTTGGCAGTGAGAAAAATAATCGGGGTTTGCGCGGTCTCGGGTCGGGCCTTGATACGCTGGCAAAGTTCATAACCATTCATCTCCGGCATCATCACATCAAGCAAAAACAAATCTGGGACATGCCCTTGATTGAGCATTTGTAAGGCGCGCTCGCCACTGGTCGCCGCCTGAACACGATAATTTTCCTTCAACAAATCGGATAAAAGTTTCAGATTGTCGAGTTGATCATCAACAATCAAAATTGACTGCAAAGTAGACATTTTTATTTCTCCATGGATGCCGATATTGATAAGTTTTGCCATTCAAACGCAGCATAGTCATAAAAAGTTAGCTGATTGTAACACTGATTTACAACCACGGTTAGCCACCATCGCCCAGGTCGCGGTGGCCGCGCCACTGCCCAAAGTGTTTGATTATCTACCCCCTGTTTCGCCCTCCACCGCCCTCGCGCCCGGGCTGCGGGTGGTGGTGCCTTTTGGGCGCGGACAGCGGGTGGGGATTATCGTTGCCCTGAGCAACAGCAGCGATCATCCACACGAGCGGCTGAAATCCATTGTCGAGTGTCTCGATCCTGAGCCGCTGTTTCGCCAAGCCGAGCTGGATTTTATCCGCTGGAGTGCCGACTATTATCGCTGTCCGTTTGGCGAGGCACTGTTTGCCGCGCTGCCGACGCGATTGCGCCAGCCCAAGCCCTGCACTCAGTTGTCTCCACCGGCACCCAGTGCCCCGCCACGGCTGCTGGCTCCGTTGCCCCAGCTCAATCCCGAACAACAGCACGCCGTGACCGCCGTTGCTGCGCATCAGGGCTTTGGCTGTTTTCTGCTCGATGGGGTCACTGGCAGTGGCAAAACCGAGGTCTATCTGCGCCAGATCGTGACCACGCTGGCGGCGGGCGGTCAGGTGTTGGTGTTGGTGCCAGAGATTGGCTTGACACCGCAGTTGTTTGAGCGGTTGCAGGCACGGCTTGAGGTGCCGATGGCGGTGCTGCACTCGGGGCTGAATGAACGCGAGCGCGAGCGCGGCTGGCGGCTGGCGGCCAGCGGGGCGATTCGGGTGCTGCTCGGGACGCGCTCGGCAATCTTTGCCCCGCTGCCCGAGCTGGCGCTGGTGATCGTTGATGAAGAACACGATCTCTCGCTCAAACAACAGGACGGTTTTCGCTATTCGGCACGCGATCTGGCAGTGCGCCGCGCTCAGTTGGCGCGGTGTCCAGTGCTGCTTGGCTCCGCCACGCCTTCTTTAGAAAGTCTGCGCAATGCCCAGCTTGGGCGTTATCAGCATCTTGTGCTCTCGCAACGCGCCGGCAGCGCCCAGCCGCCGAAGATGGTGGTGGTCGATATTCGCGCCCAGCCGCTGCTCAATGGGCTGTCTCATGCGCTGCTTACCCGCATCGAGCAAGAACTCACACTGGGCAATCAGGTGTTGCTGTTTCTAAATCGGCGCGGATTTGCACCAGTGTTGACCTGTCATGCCTGCGGCTGGATCAGCGTTTGCCCACATTGCGATGCGCGACTGACCATCCACCGCCAGCACCAGCGGCTGCTGTGTCATCATTGCGCGCTCATTCGTCCGCTTCCAGTGCAATGCCCTGAGTGCAGCAGCCCCGACCTGCGTCCACTTGGACAGGGCACCGAGCGCATCGAAGACCGACTCCAGCAACGCTTCCCGGGCATTCCCATCGCCCGCATCGACCGCGACAGCACCCGGCGCAAAGGTGAGCTGGCGCGGCTGTTGGCTGCCGCGCAGCGTGGTGACTATCCGATTCTGCTTGGTACTCAGATGCTTGCCAAAGGTCATCATCTGCCGGGGATTACTTTGGTGGGGATTCTCGATCTCGATCATGGGCTGTACGGCGCCGATTTTCGTGCCACTGAGCGCATGGCGCAGTTGTTGATGCAGGTGGCAGGGCGTGCCGGACGCGCCGAACGCCCAGGGACAGTGATGCTACAAACCCGCCACCCGCGGCATCCGTTGCTGCATCTGTTGCTACGCCAAGGCTATCGCGCCTTTGCGCAAGCCGCCCTTGCTGAACGCCAAGCCGCCCAATTGCCGCCCTTCACCCATCAGGTGCTGCTGCGTGCTGACAGCACTGAAGAGCAGGCAGCGATGGATTTTTTACAACAAGTACGGACACTGATCGAGCCATTATTGCCCGGTGGCG
>SKYD01000120.1 GCA_007128075.1 Thiorhodovibrio sp. | reverse complement strand
CGCAACATCCGAAAAGCTGGGATCTTGTTGCTGCAATCGAGGCATATCTAGGCATGACCCAGGGAGGTTTACAACAGCCTCCGCCGATGCAAGAAGGCGATGCCGCCCTGATATTAAGCCCAATGCGGTTTTTTGATGACCGAATCGAGGTTGACTTGGTGTTAAATGCGGCACAATCACCCATTGCAGCGATCACTGGGGATGTCTATTACGATCCACAGATGTTCTCGGAGCTACAGGCAAACACTGGCGTTGCAGCATTGGCTGCGGGGAAAGGCTTGAGCTTTAACATTGTCGAGCCTGGGCATCTACGGGTGTTAATCTGGGGACCGAATCTGAACACCATCGATTCAGGGATTGTTGGAACCCTGCGCCTCACACTCACTGAGCCAATCGAGCATACGCATGTGCCCCTAAAGCTTCGTGCATTCGCATCAAGTCCTGATCGACAGGCGATTGCGTTATAACTTGGCTCTTGGTCGCAAGACCTGACAGCCGAGAAAGACCGGCTTTTTCATTCCGACAACGCTAGCACCTAACGCGACCACAGGCGTGAGCAATCGACCTTGACCACACAATCTAGCAGTTCGAAAGCGCAGTGTTCGTGCTGAAAATCACCCACTTTCCGATACGCCCCATCGATGAGCCGATACACCTTGGCTTTGCGCTGATTGGGGTAGAGCAAAACATAGTGCGCCACTCCTTCCTCTTGGTAAAGCTGGAACTTGGTTTGCTCATCGCGGCGTGCGGTTCTGGGCGAGATGACTTCGGCAATCAGCGCCGGAGCGCGGGTGATGCGATCACCATCAGGCGGCGAGCAAATCACGATCACATCAGGGCGGGTGATCGTATCAGTTGAAAACTCGACATCGATTTCATAAAGCACTTCGCAGTTGGGGCAAGAATCAAGTGCCGTCGCCAGTTGCACGAACAAACGCCCACCAATCCGCTGATGGTCAACGCTTGGTGAGGGCGACATGGCAAGCGGAACGCCTCGAATCAGCTCCCAGTCCCCCTCCCAATGACGGTAATCGTCGAGTGTGTAATGTTCAATCGCGACAACGGCGGACATTGAATTGGCTCCCATGACAACGGATTGACTGCATATTTGCGGTGGCTGATGAGCCAGTAGTTCCAAGTTTAAATTATATTTTTTTCAATATAATCACTTTAAGTGGAAATCAATATTCACAAAATATTGCCACATGTCGCGCCCATGTTCTCTGCTTAGCGTGAATCTCTTGGTTAATCGCAGAATCTTGCACTGTTTGGTTATGGCTTGCCAGTTCAGGGTGTTGCGCCATCCACTCCAATGCTTCATCCAGTGTAAAGGGCTGTCCTTGCCAGAGTGCAGCATAAAGCTGGTGCATCATTTCATAATCGGCGGCTTCATCAACAGCCACGCGCCAGCGAGCTTGTGTCAACGCAATGGGTGGGCGCAGACCAATAATACGAAATTGTTCAGGCTGTTCTGCCAGATACCGTGAACCAACATGTTCCAAATCATCTGGGTGAGTAGAATGTTGGGCAATGTGTCTGAGTGAACGGGTCGAATAAACTCCAACACCCGCAAGCGCCAACACCGGCTCAGCCAGCCAGGTTAGATCACCATCATGCGCTTGTAACGCTTCGATCTGTTTATCAATAAATACAGGATCGATCAATGGACAATCGCCAGTGATGCGCACAAAATAGCGATGCGGATGCGCATCTAACACTTCAAGATAGCGACTTAACACATTATTTAAGCTACCACGATGGCAGGGGATGTCAGCCTGGGCACAAAACTCTGCCAATGGATCATCGCTTGGTTCGCAGGAAGTCGCCACCCAAACTTGATCCACCCATTGCGACATGCGCGCCCGCTGCACAATATGCCAAATCATCGGGTGTCCAGCCAAGGGTTTGAGCACCTTGCCCGGCAGACGACTTGATGACATACGGGCTTGAATAATGTCAATAGCACATTCTGTTATCATATATTTTTACGAAACAACATTAACTCGGAATGGAATCCATCCACTGTTCGGTAACCATAGGGATGAACATGACGCTGAACAAGCGTGTAATTAGGCAGCATATTTAGATAATCATCACCCAGTATTGGTTTTTCTACACCAATAGCAGTCTTTGCGGTGCGTTGTTGTTTTCCCTCACGCAAATTGCGCAGCAAAATCCAGCGGGTCTCAAGCCTTGCAACATGGTGAAGGTAATTTTGCACCACAGACGGTTCCATCTCTTGAAACGAAATAAAATTCACAAACACATCTATTTTTCCACGCAGTTGTTCAATTTGCCAAGCGCACAACACGGCAATTTTGGTGAGTTCGTCAATGGCGATATCGGATAGATGGCGTGTTGCCGCATGTGTGGTGACATACGCCTCCCCCACAGCTTGTTGCAAATACCATTGGGCGACAAAATTGGTGGGTGGAATATCGAGGTTGATGTAGCGTGGCGCATCCGAGCCGCTAGAAAACAAAATCTCTCCCAAACTGCCAAAGCCACCACCGATTTCTAATACAGTTTGAATGCGCTCGTCGGCTGATAAGTGTTTTTTGAGCATCGCCAAGCCCATCAGATAATTGAGCGCGGATCGTGAAAATCGGCGACCATCAAACTCAAACTGCTCTACCGGATGTCCTGCTGTCGATTCCGAAAAGTGATGCAAAAAAGGAGGTTTGTGAACATCATCAGCCGCAACAACCACGCGATAATCTGCCAATGCTGCCATTTGACCACTTAAAAAGTGCTCTAAACTCAGCATCGTTTTTGTGGCGTTTGGCTGCTCATGGCGCAACCATTGCATCATATTGTGCTTTAGTTCATCACTGAAACCGCTCCCCGGCGTACCATAAGTAGGCACAAAAAAACTTAAAGGAAGAATCTGGCTCCTAAAACACTCAATGCCTTGCTGGCGAATGCTCTCGACAATGCGTGAAGATGCCTCATGCCAAAATGAGGTTGGCTGATAGCACGCATTCTGCTCTGCCATATCAGCAAGTGCCAAATTCAGTTCAGGATAGTCGTTTAGCATAGAATTTTTGCTCATTTGCCAGCCACTCTGCCAGCTCGCGCTCGTCAACGATGGGAATATTCAGGGTTTGGGCTTTACTCAACACTCTACCACAAACATCAACAACGCCGCCCTTGGCTTTAAGGGTGTCAAATCCCGCGTGATGATTTATCGACCTGCTCTATAGCTCACCCTCACCTGCTCGGCACCGAGCAATTGTCGCAAGGTCTTGAGCAGATCATCGCTCGGTGTCACCCGCCACTGTTTTCCGGCCTGAAGCTGTGCCTGAACGCCCGGGCAGCGGTAGTGAATGCGCAGTCGCAGCCCGGTGCCGCGAAACGGCTGCAAGACTGTCACCAGCTCATCAATGCGTTGTTTGCCGGTGGCATAGTGGGCAGGGTCGCGCACATCCAATGTCAGGGCGAGATGGTCGGCAAGTTCGGTGCGGGCTTCGGTTAATGAACGGATGCGCTGCGCCCTTAGCGCCCAACGATCCCGAAAACTGTCAAAACTCAAGGTGCCCGTGACGATCAGAATCTGATCGCTGGTCACCAAAGTACGCACCTGGTCATACAATTCAGCAAACACCGTGACCTCAATGCGCCCAGTGCGATCATCAAGAGTCAGCGTTGCCATGCGCCCACGGGAAGTTTTGCTGGTGCGGGTGCCAACCACCAAACCGACAATGGTGCGCGACTCGCCATTGCTGGCGGTGGCGCCTTTGGCGGTCAGCAAAAGTTTGTTGATCCGCACTGAGCCGATGGCGTTGATTTCTGACTCGTAACGATTGATCGGATGACCAGTCAGATACAGCCCCAGCGTGTCTTTCTCACCAGCAAGGCGTTCATCTTCATCCCACTCCGGCCATACCTGTGCAGCAATTTGTGGATCAGGGGCTTGGCTGACCGCTGGCTCGGCAACGGCACCAAACAGCTCATTCTGACCGCTGACAGCGCGGGTTTGGTGCTGTTCGGCAAGTTTAACTGCCGCCGGAAGCTGATTGAGCAGCGTGGCGCGATTGGCTGCCAAGCCATCGAGAGCACCTGCCCGAATCAGGGCTTCCAGTGTGCGGCGATTGGCTCTGCGTAGATCAACCCGCAGACACAGATCCCAAAGATCGGTAAACGGCTTGCCACTGTCGCGGGCTTGTAACAGTGCCTCAATCGCTGACTCGCCAACACCTTTCACTGCACCCAGGCCATAGCGGATGGTGCCGACATCAGTGGCAGTAAAGCGCAACTGCGAGTGATTGATCTGCGGTGGCTCGACCGCAAGCTGCATGGTGCGACACTCATCGATCAGCAACACCACCTTATCGGTGTTATCCATATCCGCCGACAGCACCGCCGCCATAAACGCCGCTGGATAATGGGCTTTGAGCCACAGTGTTTGATAGGATACCAGCGCATAGGCAGCCGAGTGGCTTTTATTAAACCCATAGCCAGCAAATTTATCAATTAAATCAAAAATATGCCGCGCAGT
>SKYD01000124.1 GCA_007128075.1 Thiorhodovibrio sp. | reverse complement strand
TTTTCATTTTAATCTCCAACTCAAATTATAGTCATTTAACCAGGTTACCGCACTGTGACCCTGGTGCCGATTTCCATCTGGTGCGGTTCTTCTGTCCGGATATCAAGTTCGACGGCTATAACACCACCCTCAAGTGCCTGAGCAGGCAGCGCGGTGGTCTCAATCCGTTCTGGCTGCCAAGGAAAGGTGGTCGATGAGGCCATGAGATTGCGGGTGCTTGGCTCTAGCTCAATTTTAAGCCCTTGCGGATCAAGTGCTTCAGGAACCACAATGGTGCCTTGAAATTGCTGAAAATGCTCAAAGCGCATCTGATGATGTGCCGCTCCTCCGGAGTCCAACTGCGCGATCTGTGTCTGCAATTCCTCGTCTTGATTGGCGGCAATCAGCACCCGCACCTCACCTGCGGATTCGCCAAAACCAGGAATCAGTTGGGCGACTGTAAAGCGGTAAGTGAATTGTTCGGGTTGTTGGGTTGCCAGCAGACGAAATTCTTGGATTTGCAATATCCCCGCCCCACCATTGCGCACCAAACGCTCCAGATATGACACCTGCTTGAGCAAATCCAGCCGCTCTTGTTGCAGCCGCCCAAGCTGCTCCTGTGCTAAGCGTTTGGCATCAAGATCAATGCGATGCGCTCGCTCTAAGCGAATGACTTCATCTTGTGTGCTCTCCAGCGCGGAACTGAGACGCTCATTGTCACGCTGCAAGGCTTGAATGGTGAGCTGTGCCCCGGCAGTATCGTGATAGGCAAGCTGATAGCCAAACACAAAAGTAATGGCAATGACTGTACACCAGCCCAAGGCAACCAGTAACGGTAGCATAATGCTGCGCCCTTGGCGTGCTCTTCCCACGCCGCACATCCGTGGATTCCATGCCATCTTAGGGCGACAACGCCATGCCATCCAATCCAGTGGTTTCTGGCAGCCCCAGCATCAGATTCATATTCTGAATTGCCTGCCCCGCTGCCCCTTTGACTAAATTATCAATCACCGCTTGCACCACGATCAGCCCACCAGGGCGCGGTTGGGTCACTGCCAAACGGCACAGATTGGTGCCGCGCACCGAGCGCGTTTCAGGATGTGACCCGGGCGGCATCACATCAACAAACGGCTCCGCCTGATAACACTCGGCAAACAACGCCTGCCAATCGCTGTCTGCTTGCATTGGACGCGCATACAGAGTTGCCTCAATGCCGCGAGTCATCGGCACAAGATGCGGCACAAAGGTCAGCTCAATCGGCTGGCCGCTGGCATGGCGCAAGGTTTGACAGATTTCGGGCTGATGGCGGTGTCCAGCCACGCTGTAGGCCTTAAAGCTCTCATTGACCTCCGCCATCAGTAACCCAGTGCTGGCTTTGCGCCCCGCCCCGCTGACTCCGGATTTGACATCCGCAATCAGTTGTTCAGGATCAATCGCTCGCGCCTGCAACAACGGCCACAACCCCAAGGTCACTGCGGTGGGATAGCAGCCCGGATTGGCAATCAACTGCGCTTGACGAATTGCTTCGCGGTTGAGCTCGGGCAGCCCATAGACTGCCTGGTTAAGATAATCTGGACAGGCATGGGGCATACCGTACCAAGACTCCCAGAGTGCGGCATCGCGCAGCCGAAAATCTGCTGCCAAATCAATTACCCGCACCCCGCGCTGTAATAGCTCAGGAGCTTGCTGCATCGCGGTGCCGTTGGGAGTGGCAAAAAACACCACATCCGCCGCTGCCAAGGTGGCGATCTCAGGGGGACTGAAGGTCAGGGCGCAATGGCCGCGCAAGGCGGGAAAATAGTCCGCCACTGCCACGCCTGCTTCTGCCCGCGAGGTCACGGCAATCAAGTCAGCTTGTGGATGATGCAGAATCAGCCGCAGCAACTCCGAGCCGGTGTAGCCAGTGGCTCCAACAATGGCAACCCGAATCATCAGTGACAGCCGCCGCTGTGTCCACCTGAATCTGAATTGCAGCCGCCACCACAGCCGCCACCTGCTGGCGCTGGCAGGTTATTAAACACAAAGGTGGCATTGCCGTCGCCCTGATCGAGAAAATCGATCTCAACCCCGCGCAGATGCTCTAAGGTGTTATCATCAACGACGACCTTAAACGCATCAAAATCGCGCACTGCATCGCTCTCGGCAATCACATCGGTAAATGCCATGCCAAAACTCACCCCGCGACAGCCGCCACCGCTGGCATACACCCGCACCCCGGCAATCTGCTCGTCAACCTCACGAAACAGCTCCGACATCTTCGACTGTGCTGGTGCGGTGAAAGTCAGATCGGCTTCTGTTAACTCCATAGACATAATGATTTCTCTCGTATTCAACCCAAATGTGTTAGGATAGCATAACTAAAACTCAACCATTTCAAAATCATCTTTGCTGACACCGCAGTCTGGACAGCGCCAGCTATCTGGAATATCTTCCCAGCGGGTTCCGGGTGCAATCTGATCATCTGGCCAGCCTTGCGCCTCATCATAGATCCACCCACAGATTACGCACATATATTGTTTCATTGCTTTTCCTTTATTTGTGTTTTGGTCATTTGTTTTTCACACTATCGCATGTCCAACTTAAATAGCTTATCAAATTCCGCCGCGCTTCCCGTGTTGCTCGCCATTGGTGGGCATGATCCCAGCGGTGGGGCTGGCATCCAGGCCGATAGTGAGGCAGCGGCAGCGGTTGGTGTGCATTGCTGTTCAGCAATCACCTGCATCACGGTGCAAAACACCAGCGGTTTGCGGGCGCTGATTCCGCAAGCTCCTGAGCAAGTCCGGGCGCAATGTGAGGCGGTGTTGGCTGACACTCCAGTTGCAGCGATTAAAATCGGGCTGATTGGTGATGCGCGACTGGTGCCGATGCTGGCGGCTATGTTAACTGATGTTCCACACATTCCCGTGGTGTTTGATCCCGTTCTCGCCACTGGGGCGGGGGATACTGTGAGCGATGCCGCGTTGCTTGAGCAACTGCGCCGCGATCTGCTGCCACGGGCAACACTCTTAACGCCCAATCTTCCCGAGGCGTTGCAACTGGCGGGCACTGATGACCGCGAACTTGCCGTCCAGCGGCTGCTCGATGTCGGCTGCGCCCATCTGCTGATCACTGGCACCCACGACAGCACCGCAACCGTGATCAATCGGTTGTATACTGCACAGCATCCGCCGCGCACTTGGTCGTGGCCGCGTGATCCTGGAACCTTTCATGGCTCGGGCTGTACCCTTGCCAGTGCCATTGCGGCTCGACTGGCGCTTGGCTTGACGCTAGAGGCTGCCATCAGCCAAGCGCAACACTATGTTGCCGCGACGCTGACCCATGCTTATCGCAGTGGCAAGGCGCAACTGACACCGCGCCGTCTCGGTTTCCCAATTCAATACAACACAGGAGATTGTTATTCATGAGTCGCTCCCATGATCTTTTCATTGCCGCCCAACGCCACATTCCAGGCGGGGTTAATTCACCGGTGCGCGCCTTTCGTGGCGTGGGCGGTGATCCGGTGTTTTTTGAATCAGCACAAGGGGCTTATGTCACCGATGCCGATGGCAAACGCTACATTGATTATGTTGGCTCTTGGGGGCCGATGATCTTAGGTCATGCCCAGATTGATGTGATCGCTGCGGTCATCGAGCAGGTGACTAAGGGGCTGTCATTTGGTGCGCCGACTGAGTTAGAAACCCAGATGGCGGACAAAGTGTGTGAACTGGTGCCGAGCATGGATCTGGTGCGCATGACCAGCTCTGGCACCGAGGCGACGATGAGCGCGTTGCGTCTAGCGCGTGGCTACACTGGGCGCGACAAGATCGTCAAATTTGAAGGCTGTTATCACGGACATGGCGATTCGCTGCTGGTCAAAGCTGGCTCGGGGATGCTCACGCTTGGTGAACCTAGCTCGCCAGGGGTGCCCAAGGCATTGGCGGAGCTGACCGTGACCCTGACCTATAACGACCTCGATCAGGTGCGCGACACCTTTGCCAACATCGGCAACGAGATCGCCTGCATCATCGTAGAGCCAGTCGCGGGCAACATGAACTGCATCCCGCCACAGCCCGGGTTTCTTGAAGGACTGCGCGAGGTCTGCGATCAATACGGCGCGGTGCTGATTTTTGACGAAGTGATGACCGGCTTTCGTGTCGGCTTAGGTGGGGCGCAGGCGCATTATGGGGTGACACCTGATCTGACCGCGCTCGGCAAGGTCATCGGCGGCGGAATGCCGGTCGGGGCTTTTGGTGGCAAGCGGGCGATCATGGAAAAGCTCTCGCCCTTAGGTCCGATCTATCAGGCCGGAACCCTGTCCGGCAATCCAATTGCCATGACGGCGGGGCTGAAAACGCTGGAACTGATCTCGGCACCGGGCTTTTTTGACGGGGTGACAGCGATGACCAGCGCACTGGTCAACGGTCTGCGCGATGCTGCTGCAACGGCAGGTGTGCCACTGACCACTAATCAGGTCGGGGCGATGTTTGGAATCTTTTTCACCACAGCGGATGCAGTGACCAATTACGCCCAAGCCACGGCATGCAATCAGGCGCA
>SKYD01000135.1 GCA_007128075.1 Thiorhodovibrio sp. | reverse complement strand
GGAGCCATACTGGAAAAAAAACGGCGCGGGATAAGTGGGAGCCACCAGCCCCAGCCGCCCATTGTGTTCGAGCATCGCGCTTGGCCAACAAAACAGATTCTCCCAATACTCGCCACCCGCTTGCTGAAAAATACTCTCGCGATAGCGCCCGGTGATCATCTCCAGCCGCTCACGCGCCTGCGCATCCTGCTCGGTTTTGTAAAACGCCACCACATAAGAACGATCTGGCGCAAAATACACCTCTTTCATCGCCCCTGAGCCGATGACCTCATCGACATAAGCCACCGGCTTACCATCAACAGTTTGACAGTGAACAATCGAAGCCATTAGTCGATCCTCAACACTGCCAAGGTGCGGTCATCGTGATTGCCAGAGGAAAAAAAGTCGAGCCATTCTGCAAGTACGGTGTCCGCCTCGGGATATGTACACAATGGTCCAATTTCATCCCATAAACGATCCCAGCGTTCGGGGTCTTTGAGCCCGTTTTCGGTTTCAAAATAGGGATCCGACACCCCATCGGTCAGCAACAGCACCGCCTCGATGCCAGTTAACCGCCCGATCCGAATCCGTCGTCCAAAGGCTTGATCTGCCAACAGGGCGCGATCTAAAAAGCGGGTTTGGCCAGCAAATTCACCTGAATCAGGGCGACCCAGCAGCCGCACCTTGCCCCGTGGTCCATAGGCGGCAATGGCACCATCACCAATCCAGCACGAGGCAATAAAGCAGTAGTCGCCTTGACGGAAGACGGCTGCTGCTAACAGCGTGGTGGCATAATCGCGCACCTCGGCTTGATGTTGCTGTGCCTCGCGTTCTACGGCACTGAGCGCCAAACTCGCTGCTGCATGAAACAGATAATGAAACTGATTGCCAATGGTCTGCATCTGCGCCGGTGCATCATCGGTTGGCTGCAAATGCGCAGCAAGAGTGTGTCCCAGCTCGCCTTGAAGTTTATTTTTAAGATGCGCACCGGCGGTGGCAGTGACCAATGCCGAGCCATGACGCGAGAACTGCGCACTGCCCGCACCATCAGCGACCAGTAGCAGTGTCCAACCGGTTTCAGGAATGGCGGCAATCCAGAAATCATCCTCGCGAAAGCTGCCAACATGGGCATGTGAGCGTCCACGGCGACTGGCGGCAAGCACTTTGCCCTGTGGACTGGTGAGGGCGGCGCTGGCGACATGTGGTTTGGGATAGAGTGCGTCGGCGGGCGGCTCACAATCACGCCACAGCGCGCGCGGATCGGGGTTGACAATCAGCGTACTGGCGCTGGACTGCGGCTGACCCTGGGCATCCGCCCAGTACAGCGTGATCGGATATTCGCCAGGGGCATTCGGGGTGCCGATGACCTGTCCGCTGGTCAAATCAAACGCCAAACCCAGACCAGCAGGCAGCTCGGCACCCAACAAGGGCGGAGCCTGTTCACCTTGTCCAACAAGCGCGGTTTCAGCATAGGGTTGACCGGTGCGGGCATTAGGCAGGCGCAGATTCAGCAATGGCATCGTCGGTGGTGCTTTGGTGATCACAATACGCTCTTTTGCTGGCGGCAATAGCGGCAACAACGGCAAGGGGGCAAGGGTCAGTGCCTCGGCAAGATCAAGATTGGCGGCAACCAATGGAGGGCGGGTCGGATAATGCTGAAGCCATAGCTGCGACAGCCGGGTGATGTATTGCTCAGTGACCGAGCGCACATCAGCTTGCGAAACAAACTCATCGAGCAGCGTAATCGGCACGCCGTGTTTAGCAAACAGTGGATCTGCACCATAGCTAAACAGGGTATCAAAGAGCCAGTCGCTTAAATGCTTGTCGTCAACAGGGAGCGGAACTTTGCGTTGTTTAGAATTCTTCATAACACAAGCTGAATTTCAGGTGGAGGGGGCGGCAGATTGACGCGCTCACTGCCAACGCCAGCACTGCTCGAACCGATGGACACGCTTGCCGAAACCCATTTAAAAAAGCTCGAAAAGGCTGCCGAATCCATGGTTTCGAGCATCACCACCTGATCGGTGAGTTCTAACAGGCTCTCGCGGCGCGCCTTGGGTCCTGCGGCACAGGCGATGATTCGCGCAAAGTTGCGCTGCTTGACTGCGGGCACCATGCGCCGATAGGTCTGCACATCCGAGGGGCTGCCATCGGTCATCACAAACAACAACGGCCGCCAATCACCTTTCACATTGGCGCTGCTGTGACGCAGATCACGATCCACCGATTTGATCAATAGCTCCAAGGCGGCACCGAGGAAGGTCGCCCCGGGCCCGGGAGTTTCAATCTGGCTGAGATTGACATCCGTCAGCGGGGTGAGTGGCATCTCCACACGGGCGGTGATGTCAAAAGTGATCAGCGCTAAATGCACAGTATCCAGCGCGTAGGGGTCTTGACGCAGGGCACTGAGCATTGCCTGCAAGCCGACATTGACCGAATGAATCGGCTCACCGCGCATCGAGCCAGAGGTGTCGAGTAAGAGATAAACGGGAAGACGGCGTTGGCTCATCAGGACACCTTATAACACAATGTTGACCTCGGGCGGTGGCGGCGGCAAATCGCCCAACTGTGACAGATCTTTTTTGGTGAGATCGACCTTCTGGCTGCCAGTGGAGATCGATGCTGAAATCCATTTGAAAAACGCGGCAATACGCTCAGCATCGGCGGTATCAAGCTGCACCACTGCATCGGTGAGCTCACGCAAGATGCTGGTATCGGCATCGCGTCCAGCCGCACAGGCGACCACCACCCCAGTGCGTACCTGACTGAGTGCCGCCTGACCAGCTCGCCAATCATCGGTTGGCACCCCATCAGTCATTATAAAAATCAACGGCTTCCAATCGCCTTTGGTCTGGGGGGTGGTGGTGGCAACCTCGGTGCGGATACATTGCGCCAACAGCGTCAACGCCGCGCCCAACGCCGTGGTTCCCTGGGCTTTGAGCGATGGTGCCTGAAATAATGGCAACTCCGTCAACGGCGCGATCTGGCGCGCCTGCTCATCAAAGGTAATCACCGACAGATGTGCGGTCTCCAGCGCGTAGGGATCACGGCGCAAAGTGGACAACAACAGATCGACTCCCTGTTCCACAGCAGTCAGCGGTTCTCCAGCCATGGAGTACGAGGTATCAAGCAAAAGATAGACAGGCAAACGGCGCATAACAAATGATCCTCCTTTCGGTGAATTTAGTGGCTGAACGCGAGCGGCATAATTCCAGACATTCAATTGTAGGGGCGGTTCGCGAACCGCCCTTTGATCAGTTTCAAGCCCAACGCCGCTGCTCGCCTGCACCTGCGACATTCTCCACACAACGCCCACACAGTTGCGGATGTTCAGGATCTGTCCCAACATCGGGGCGATGGTGCCAACAGCGCACACATTTGGCTGCGGGACTGGCGCTGACCTCAACCTGTAGCCCCTCAAGCTCAGTGGTCAATGCGGTTGCTGGCGCTGCCTCCAGCGGCAAGAGCTGTGCTGCCGAGACGATCAGCACAAAACGCAGTTCATCGCCCAGCGGGGCGAGGGCAGCACCGAGTTCAGACGAGCCATAGAGTGTCACCTCAGCATCCAGACCAGAGCCAATCTGACCTGCAACCCGGGCTTCTTCTAAGCGTTTGGCAATGGCGGTGCGCACCGCCAACACCTGCTGCCAGGCGTGACGATCCAGCGCATCTTGGGCATCGAGCGCAAACAGTGACGCATACCAGGTGGCAGTGAACACCGAAGGAGCGCGGTCGCCTGGAATGTAGCTCCAGATTTCATCCGCAGTGAAGCTCAAAATTGGTGCCAGCCAGCGACTCATCGCCTCGATGAGATGATACATCGCCGTCTGACAAGAGCGTCGCGCCAGACTGTCAGTTGGCGTGGTGTATTGGCGGTCTTTGATCACATCCAGATAAAAGCCGCCGAGATCGACCACGCAAAAATGATGCAGCTTTTGCACGATCAGATGAAACTGATAATCGGTGTAGGCGTTGATGATCTCGTGCTGGAGCTGGTAGGCGCGATCCACCACCCAGCGATCCAGAGCTAACAAATCGGTGGCAGCGACCAGATGCTGGGCTGGATCAAATCCGTTGAGATTGGCGAGCAGAAAACGCGCCGTGTTGCGTAAGCGGCGATAGCTGTCAGCGGTGCGTTTGAGAATCTCATCCGAAACATTCATCTCGGCGCGATAATCGGTGGCAGCCACCCACAGCCGGATGATGTCCGCGCCCAGGGTTTTCATCACCTGCTGCGGTTTGACCACATTGCCCAGTGATTTGGACATCTTGCGCCCGGCCTGATCGACGGTGAAGCCGTGGGTCAGCACCTGGCGATAGGGGGCGCGTCCGTGGATCGCCACGGCAGTCAACAGCGAGGATTGAAACCAGCCGCGATGTTGATCCGAGCCTTCCAGATACAGATCCGCTGGATCGGTGAGTTCAGCACGCCGTGCCAATACCGCCGCATGGGTGACCCCAGAATCAAACCACACATCCAGCGTATCGGTGACTTTAATATAGTCCGCCGCCTCGTCGGCAGTGAGTAGATCGGCTGGCGCTAGCTCAAACCAGGCATCGATGCCGCTGTGTTCGATGCGC
>SKYD01000142.1 GCA_007128075.1 Thiorhodovibrio sp. | reverse complement strand
GCTGATGATGCCTTTGAGATCAACGGCGAGTTGTTTGCTCGCGATACCTCCGGCACCACGACCATTACTAGCAACGGCTGGGAATTAAAAATTCGCGGCATTCCAGAAGATGGTGAAACCTTTGAAGTAGCGCAAGTTTCTTCTACTCCGTTGCAAATCCCACAACCAGCAGTGACCACAATTGCCGGTGCAGATTGGACATTTGACATTCATGGTGAGCCAACTGATGCCTTTGGGCAGCCCAAAGCTGGTGATACTTGGAGTGTAAATCTGACTGTCGGACGCGAAGGCGATAACCGCAACATGCTTGCGATGGCGGCGCTGCGCGAGAAGCGGTTTGTCAATGGCAACGCCACCTTTGAAGGCAGCTATAACAACATCGTCGGCGAGGTTGGCACCCGCACCCGCCAAGCCCAGGTCGAGCGCGATTCCAGTCAGGTGTTGCTTGATCAATCAAGAATACAGCGCGAATCGCTCTCGGGGGTCAATTTAGATGAAGAAGCAGCCAATTTGCTGCGTTTTCAACAACATTATCAGGCGGCAGCGCAAACCATGTCAGTTGCCCGCACCATTTTTGATACGCTATTAAGCATTGCACGCTAAGTGCGAGGTATCCGCTGATGATCCGTATTTCGACTCTGCATACTTTCCAATCTGGTGTTGATGCGATGCAACGGGCGCAGGTGGCGCTGAATAAAACCAATCTTCAGCTCTCCAGCGGCAGAAGAATCCTCACGCCATCGGATGACCCTAGCGGGGCAACTCAGGCATCGCAATTGCGCTCGGCGATTGATTCCACTCAGCAATACCAGCGCAATCTCGATTTGGCGCAGCCGCGCCTGCGGCAACAAGAGTCGGCAATTGCCAGCATCACCGATCAACTGCAGCGGGTGCGCGAGTTGATGATTTATGGCAACAATGAGACCCAAACCAACGAAACCCGCGGCTTCATGGCCAATGAAATTCGCGATATTCGTGATTCATTATTTGAAATCGCCAACACCAAAGACCCCAATGGTGAATATTTGTTCGGTGGTACGCGCTCACTAGTGGCACCCTTTGTGATGGATGCCGATGGTGTGGTGACCTATGTTGGTGCGCAGGGTGATGGCGCAGTGCGTGAAGTTGCAGTGACACCCACGCGCAAAATCGCCATTGGTGACACTGGTGCCAAAGTGTTTATGGACATGAAAGAAAACGATGGGCGCGTCTCTGCCGATATCCAGCGTGGTCCTGATTTACCACTAGGAACCTTGGTGATTGAGCGCACCGAAGTTAGCCAACCCGATGAATTTTATAGCGGCAACAATGCTGCGGCTCAGTTTGAAATTCAGTTTCAGCGCGATGCGGATGGGCAACTGCAATATCAGGTCGCTGGTCTTACTGACTGGAACGATTACCATCCCGAACAAACCAATCGCATCGAATTTGCCGGGCGTAGTGTGTATCTCAGCGGTGAGCCAAATGTTGCGGATACCGTGATTTCGCGTCCAGCGCGGGCGGTTGATTTGTTTACCACACTTGATACCGTCGCCACTGCGCTTGAGCGTGGCACTGGCAGTGCCTCAAGCCGTGCCAATTTGATCAATGCCTTCAACAAAGGGATTGCCGATCTTGATGCAGCCACCGGGCATCTCAACGACATTCGTGCAAGTATCGGGATGCGGCTGCAAGTTGTTGACAATCAAACGGATTTTAATCAAGAACGCATCCTTGATTTACGCACCACGCTGTCCGCAATTGAGGATTTGGATTATGCCGAGGCGATTAGCGATTTCAAATTCCAGCAGGTCGCACTGCAAGCCTCGCAACAGGCGTATGTGCAGGTGAATCGCTTGTCGTTGTTTAATTTTCTTTAAAAGGTGAAACCTGGCGAGCGCAGTCGCTCGTCATCCATGATTCGCTCCCAGGAATATCGCGGTCAGGGTGTTTCACTGTCACCAAGCCGGGTCTGGATGGATGCTTAAATTGATGATGCGATCCTCGTGACCACACCAAAAACCATCCATCGGCTTCCATTTGTTTGATCACCTGCTTACTGTTCATGGCATTGATGATACAGCGATCAACCCGCCCCCCATTCAACGCCAACAGGTATATAAATGACACAGCAACAAGAGACATTCTTTAGCCCACAATTTGTAACGGATAGCAACGGAAACCGTCTATCTATTGTGTTGCCCATTGCTGAATACGAAACACTTATCGAACGCATCGAAGACCTAGAAGATTGCGAAGAAGCGCGTGAAATCCTAGCGCGGATCGAATGCGGCGAAGAAGATGTAATCCCGTGGGAAGCAATCAAGACTGAGCATGGCTTATAGCATCGTTTTCGCCACAGCCGCCAAGCGTCAATTTGATAAGCTGCCTCAAGCGATTCAGCGCCGAATTACAGACAGCGTGAGTCAACTTGAGAACGATCCCCGCCCTACTGGTGTGGTCAAGCTATCTGGCAAAGATGGGTTATATCGTTTGCGGGTCGGTGATTATCGAGCGATTTATCGCATTGAGGATGATCGTCTAATTATTCTGATCGTCAAAATTGGACATCGGCGCGAAATCTATCGCGAGCACTAATCGCGCCCCCCATTCAACGCCAACAGTCGGCTTAAAATCTCGGTATTAGAGGCGCATCAAACCTTTTAAAGGCTCAATGCTCACGATAAACCTCGCGGCGGTGTCCAATTTTCACGACAACGACAACCAACTGCTCGTCCTGAATTTCGTAAATCAGGCGATAGTCACCAACACGAAAACGATAAAGACCCTGAGTTCCTTTCAATTTGCGTGTTCTTGGTTGACGCGGATCGTTTGCTAATGAATCAATAGCATTAGCGATGCGTGTCTGGTCGGCTTGCGGCAGTGACAATAATACTTTTCGTGCCGAGCGTTTGATCTCAATGCGATATGCCGCCATTAAAGCCCCATCTCAGTTTTAACAGTTTCCCACGGAATCGTCGGCTCGTCTACGGCTCGCTGTGCGTCCGCAATGTCCTCAAAATCTTCTAATATCTCCATCAGCGACTCATATTCAGCCAGCGGAAGAAGCACCGATTGCGGCATACCCTGTTGATCTACAACAAATTGCGGATGAAGTTCAGGGATCATGTTGTAACCTCTTTTTGTGTTGTTTTAGCGAAAATAGCCAAGTTTGTTAAACCCCCCGCCCCCCATTCAACGCCAACAGTCGGCTTAAAATCTCGGCATCGGGCATCTCGGGGCTGTAGTTATCCCAGCCATAGGCAGCGGCAACTGTGGCATCTAAAGCACGATGCGCATGATCCAGCCACGCCGGGCGCTGGTTGTAGAGGTTGGTCAAGGTGCGTTTCTTGAGTTCCTTTTCGTGTTCTGACTTGGGGATGATGCGGTCGGGATAGCCCGGGACGACTTCGGGTACGCGCTCGACCCACTCCGGCGGGTTGAGCCAATTTTCACGCAAAGTATTGAGGCGGTGCGCGGCCTCGGCGATCTCGGCGGCGACTGTGCGCCGGTCTTCCGCGACCTGGGGGACAATCGCCCCGCTCTCCAGCGTCGCGGTGCCGTGTTTGGTGTCGGCGGGGGTGAGGTCAGCAGGAAAGGGGAAGGTCTCGAAGCACGACTTGGCGTTGTAGGTCGGATCATTGCCAACACCATGCCGCGAAGCGTTCGCTAATGCCCAAGTCACATGAATGCGAGAGGACAGAATGCCGAAGGTTGCATCATCCTGCCGTGCGATCACCAGCAGCCGACTGTCTGGAAGAATTGATTTATCGCACCAAACAAAGAACCGATGTTTGGCAACTCTAGGCGTGACGATATAGCGATCAAGACCTTTGAGCGCAACCCGCAAATTGACACGCGGTCGCTCATGAATCCACCACATGGTTTTTGCCGCCCCGCTCCTAATAGACTGGCGAGTCGGTTTAACATGCCTCAGCACATGCTCATACGGCTTTTCATAAAGCGCGGCATCCGCCTCGGGCAGATCGACACCGAAATCGATAATCCAGGTATCGGAAGTGCGTTTTGCAATGTCTTGACCATTACGCCACGGCTTGACGACATCGCTGCTTGGTCGTCCGTTTGGATTCGGTGCCAACAGCCATTGTCGAGCAGTTTCACCCGGAATATCAAAATCTCCATATTTCTTGGTTCCCTCGAAAGCGATTGCATTCGTCGCCAAGCTTCGCGCACGAGTGAGATCCATCCCGTCATCAGTTGAACCCGTCAGATCAGGATAAATTTTCCCAACCAGTTGACCATTGAGTGTCACAGGTAACAGGCTCGCACCAAAACACACCAGAGACACCCGCACCGCCGCGCCAGCATTGATCCACGGCTCATCACTCCAAGCGTTGAAAATCGAGGTTGACGCGCACACTTGTGTCATCACAGCGCGATTCGCTCCTGCTCGTATCGCTTGCGTCGCTACTAACCCCGCTGCTTTCGCCTTACCTTGGGCAATCTGCGCCCGCGCCTTTTCAAACCAATAGCACACCAAATCCGCCCCGGCTGGCACTCGTCCGGCATAAAGCCGTTCCAGCGCCGTGAAAGTCGCGTCACCCAACGCCCCGCGCTTTTTGCTTC
>SKYD01000118.1 GCA_007128075.1 Thiorhodovibrio sp. | reverse complement strand
CAGGCATCTGGCATCAGGAGCAACTGCGCCACCGCCAACTGACGGCACCAGCAATCGACGGCACCGCGTTGGTGGCTGGCGATGTCGAAGGTTGGCTGCATTGGATTGCCCGCGACGATGGGCGGCTGTTAGCACGGCTGCGCATTGCCCGCGCCGCCATTGTTCATCGTCCATTGGTGGCTGACCAGCGCATCATTGTGCAGGCCACCGATGGCACGGTTGCCGTCATCACTCGCCCCTAAATCAAACCGAGATCTAAAAATCCCATGCTGCCAGTCATCACCCTCGTTGGTCGCCCCAATGTCGGCAAATCGACGCTGTTTAATCGTCTCACCCGCAGCCGCGATGCGCTGGTGGCAGATTACCCAGGGCTGACCCGCGACCGCCAATATGGTGTTGGCCAGCTAGGAAGCTGTCCGTATCTGATTGTTGATACTGGCGGGCTGGATGGCAGTAGCGAGGGCATCGAGGCGTTAATGGCGCATCAGGTGCGGCTGGCGATTGCCGAGGCCGATTGTTTGCTGTTGTTGCTCGATGCCCGTGAGGGCTGTCTGCCAGGTGATTTTGAGCTGGCCAAGGAGCTACGGCGCACTGGCAAGCCGCTGTTTGCGGTTGCCAATAAAACCGACCGTCTCGACTGGGAACAGGCCGCTGGTGAGTTTCACGCGCTGGGGCTAAACGCGCTCTATCCGATTGCTGCCACCGAGGGGCGAGGGCTGAAGTCGCTGATGGCGGCGGTCTGTGCAACCTTGCCCGAAGAATCTGAGCAAGCCCCCCCGCTGCACGCCGAGGAGGCGTTGCGGGTGGCGATTGTTGGACGACCTAATGTCGGTAAATCCACGCTGATCAATCGGCTGTTAGGTGAGGAGCGAGTGGTGGCGGCTGATACACCTGGCACCACCCGCGATAGCCTATTTATTCCGTTTCGCAGTGGCGAGCGCGACTATACCTTGATCGACACCGCAGGGATGCGCCGCCGGGCGCGGATTGATGAGACGATTGAAAAATTCAGTGTCATCAAAACCCTGCAAGCGATTGAGGCAGCACACGCGGTGCTGTTGGTGCTCGATGCCCAACAAGGCATTGGCGAACAGGATGCGCATCTCGCCGCACATATTATTGACAGCGGCAAGGCGTTGGTGGTCGCGCTCAATAAATGGGATGGGCTGAGTTCTGATCAGCGGGCGCGGGTGCGTGCGGATATCAACCGCAAGTTGGGGTTTCTCGATTTCGCCGAACAGCATCCGATCTCGGCACTGCATGGCAGTGGGGTGGGGTTGGTGCTGGAGGCAGTTAATCGTGCATATATTAACGCGGTGCGTGATCTACCCACACCGCTGCTAACGCGGCTGCTTGCTGAAAGTGTACAGGAACATCAACCACCGCTGGTGCATGGACATCGCATCAAGCTGCGCTATGCTCACCAGGGTGGACGCAATCCGCCGGTGATTGTGATTCATGGCAACCAAACCGCTGCTGTTCCTGAGTCCTATCGTCGTTATTTAATCAACCGTTTTCGCAAAGAGCTCAAACTCGCTGGCACCCCACTACGGCTGGAGCTACGCACCGGCAGCAATCCTTATGCTGGCAAGCGCAACATCTTAACTCCGAGTCAATTGCGTCACCGCCAACGCCAGCGACGATTTGTCCGCAAATAGTGTTAAGCTGCTGGCGCGGTCTGGCGTTTTAGATGAATCAACAGCAGCGAGATCGCCGCCGGGGTCACCCCGGGGATACGGGCGGCCTGGCCGATGGTGGCTGGGCGCACCCGCTGAAACTTTTCTAATACCTCGCTGGATAGACCATGGACACGGCTAAAGTCAAAGTCTAGGGGCAACAGTTGCGCTTCCTGTGCCTGATGGCGTTGGACTTCGGCAGCCTGGCGGGCGATGTAGCCAGCATATTTGGCTTGAATCTCAACCTGTTCAGCGACCGCTGGCGCGATAGCCTCCGATTCACTATCGACTAAATTCGTCAACATCGAGTAATTGATCTGCGGACGCGCCAACAGTTCCAGAGCGCGGGTCTCGCGCTTGAGCGGCTCATCGAGGGCATGCTCAAGCCGCTGTGCCAGGGCTGTGCCAGGGCGTAGCCACCAACCGCGCAACCGCTGTTGCTCCTGCTCAATCGCCTCGCGTTTGTGTTCAAATGCCCGCCAGCGCCGGTCATCGACCAGCCCCAGGGTGCGACCGATCTCGGTGAGCCGCAGATCGGCATTGTCCTCACGCAACAACAGCCGATATTCGGCACGACTGGTGAACATTCGATAGGGTTCTGTGGTTCCATGGGTGATGAGATCGTCGATCATCACCCCCAGATACGCCTGATCGCGCCCTGGTGACCAAGGCTCTTTGTTCTCAACCTGACGCGCTGCGTTGACTCCCGCCAACAGCCCCTGCGCTGCCGCTTCTTCGTAGCCAGTGGTGCCGTTAATCTGTCCGGCAAAAAACAGCCCCGCAAGCGGCTTGGTTTCCAGCGATGTCTGGAGGTCACGCGGATCAAAAAAATCGTATTCAATCGCATAGCCCGGGCGGGTCAGATGTGCCTGTTCAAAGCCATCCATCGAGCGCACCAGGGCTTGTTGAATATCGAACGGCAGACTGGTGGAGATGCCATTAGGATAGACCTCGCCGCTGGTCAGCCCTTCGGGTTCAATAAAAATTTGATGCGAATCTTTGTCAGCAAAACGAAAAATTTTGTCTTCAATTGATGGACAATAACGCGGTCCGATGCCTTCAATCACGCCACAAAACAGCGGCGAGCGGTCAAGCCCACTGCGAATGATGTCATGGGTACGGGCATTGGTGCGGGCGATGTGACAGAGGACTTGGCGCGGATGATCATCAACATTTCCAAGATAGGAAAACACTGGAGTGGGGGTGTCGCCAGGCTGTTCCACGAGACGCTGATAATCAATGCTCCGGGCAGCAATCCGCGGCGGGGTGCCAGTTTTCAGCCGAGCAACGCTAAGCGGGAGCGCTCGCAATCGCTCGGCGAGAGCCAGGGCGGGCGGATCACCGGCACGCCCGCCACGATTGTTGGCTAAGCCAATATGAATCCGCCCGTCTAAAAAAGTCCCGACAGTGAGCACCACCGCCGCCGCCCGATAGGTCAGCCCCATCTGGGTGCGCACGCCAACAACACGCGCCTGCTCAATAATCAGATCATCAACAGCTTGCTGAAAAACCCACAGATTGGGCTGTTGTTCCAACGCTTGGCGCACAGCGGTTTTATACAACAAGCGATCAGCTTGGGCACGGGTTGCCCGCACTGCCGGGCCTTTGCGTTGATTGAGTATCCGAAACTGAATCCCCGCCTGATCGGCTGCCTGCGCCATCAGTCCACCGAGTGCATCAATTTCTTTAACCAAATGCCCTTTGCCAATCCCACCAATGGCGGGATTGCAGCTCATTTGACCAAGCGTGTCGATGTTATGGGTCAATAAAAGCGTTCGCACTCCGACACGCGCCGCCGCAAGTGCTGCCTCGGTTCCAGCATGACCGCCGCCAATGACAATCACATCGTAAAATTCAGGTGACATGTTGTTAGATCAAGCCTCGCAAAATTGTCAGGTCAGTTGCCGAAAATCTCTGGTTTTTATTGTGCTGAGAGCAGAGCAAGCGTGTATGAAACTTTATTGGATAGGAATTGATGCCCGCTCGCCCTGGCCAAAAAACAATTCGCACTGCGGTTCAATTTCGGTTATAATAACTCGCCTTGGGAAATCAAACTTGCTGTAAAGATCCCAACTCTGCATTGGAGAGGTGGCAGAGCGGTTGAATGCACCGGTCTTGAAAACCGGCGACGGTTGATCCCGTCCGTGGGTTCGAATCCCACCCTCTCCGCCATTTTTTGGCCTCACTCACCAAATAAGTTTGGCAATTGTCGATGCCCCTAGCCAATCCCCTGACTTTCGTCCTCTCAATGTTGTAACAGCGACCACCATGCCGTCGTCTGCTGCAACCGCTCACTTACATGAACGACTCGATACTGGCTTAAACGCGCTCAAGCTCAAGCTAACAGATGTGCAATGTGGGCGGCTGATTGAGTATATCCAGCACTTGGCCCAGTGGAATGCGGCCTATAATCTCACTGCCGTGCGCGATCCGTTGGAGATGGTGGGGCGGCACCTGCTCGATAGCTTGGCAGTCAGCTCCTATATAACCCAAGGGCCTGTGCTGGATTTAGGCACTGGCGCAGGTTTGCCAGGAATTCCGCTGGCGATTGCACATCCTGAGCTTGATCTGGTGCTGCTCGATAGCGTTGGTAAAAAAATTCGCTTTGTCCAACATGTCGTGGCGCAATTGGGGCTTGAAAATGTCACCGTGGTGCAAGCGCGTGCCGAGGCTTATCAGCCAGCGCAACAATTTGCTATAATTACCGCTCGCGCCATGGCGGATTTATCTGTGCTTTGTGCTCATGTCTGTCGTCTGCGTCAGCCCCAGGCGCGGCTGTTGGCATTTAAGGGACGCTACCCACAGGATGAGTTAAGCGCATTATCAGCTTGTGCTGGTGATGTTAGGCTACATCTACTCAATGTGCCGTTTGTTGTCGGTGAACGGCATCTTGTCGAGAT